>JAFPBK010000015.1 GCA_017424105.1 Kiritimatiellia bacterium
ATTTGGGACTTTAGGATTGGGGGTCTAAGTACACTAAAATATTCTAATCCACATAACCCATATATCCTCATTCGTGCAAATTTGTGCGTATTCGTGTCCTTTTACTTAAATATCCTCATTCATCATTCGTGTACGTGTATTAGTGTTACACGAATAATTTAGGTGTCGGTTGGGATTTGGGACTTTAGGATTGGGGGTCTAGGTACACTAAAATATTCTAATCCAAATAACCAATATCCTCATTCGTGCAAATTTGTGCGTATTCGTGTCCTTTTACTTAAATATCCTCATTCATCATTCGTGTACGCGTAATTGTTGATTTTCAATAAAACATATGTAGACTTTTTTTGTGATTATTTGTAAAATATAGTACAGAAATTGTATCTATTAGGTTAATTCAAAAATCAAGATTTTTTACATACTATGAAACAGGACGAAAATGCTAAAATTCAACAACTTTCCGCACATGTTGCAAATAAAATAGCAGCAGGTGAGGTAGTGGAGCGTCCTGCTTCTGTTGTAAAAGAATTATTGGAGAATTGTGTTGATGCTGGGGCGACAAAAATTGATATAGATATTTCAGCTGGTGGTCGTAAGCTTATCTCAATTACAGATAATGGTTGCGGAATGAGTCGCCGCGATGCTTTAATGGCTCCAGAACGCCAGGCTACAAGTAAAATTCGTGAAGTGGATGATATTGAGCATATCACAACACTTGGCTTCCGAGGAGAAGCCCTTGCATCTATTGCTTCTGTATCACGATTCACAATCAAGACACGCCGTGAACAGGATAATGCAGGAACATTGCTAGAAATCCAAGGCGGTAAACTGATCAATGTTTCTGATTGTGGTGTTCCTGCGGGTACTTGCATTGAGGTGCGGGATTTATTCTTTAATGTTCCAGCTCGTCGCAGTTTCTTACGTAGCTTCCAAACCGAGCAGGCACACATTCGTAATATCGTTTTAGTTCATGCTATCGCATATCCAAAAATCATGTTTACACTCAAATGCGATGGCGATGAAATTTATCGCTTACCAGCAGCAGAGAATCTTTATAATAGATTATATGAGCTTGTTGGCGAAGAAGAAATGTCTCGCCTAATTCCATTTGATGGTGTACATAAAAATATTCGCGTTTATGGTTATGCTGGTATTCCTAATTGGACTCGCTCCGATAGAGGAGGTCAATTTATCTTTATAAATGGTCGCCCAGCAGCAACTTCTGCTATTCATGCAGCTATTCGTGAGGCATATCCACGCTTGGATGAGACGCGTAAACCTATATTTTATCTATTTATAGAGCTTCCACCTGAGGATGTAGATGTAAATGTTCATCCAATGAAGCGAGAGGTTCGTTTCCGTAGAAGTAATGATGTACGAGATGCAGTAATCGCTGTTATGTCGGAGGCTTTACAGGGAAATGGTAGTGGGATAAGCTATGGCGTGCCAGAAGCACCAATCCAAGAGCCGCCAGTTGTTGGTGGAGATATTACAAGTGCTTCTCCTATGCCAGCCCCAGTAATTACGACACCTGCACAGGTGTCTGCAGCTCCGGTAACGCCATCAAGCTCAAGCCAGGGTGCTCAACCTAAACAAGAGTCATCTCCAGTTCCAACACCACCTGAGGCAACAGTTCCTCAGCCATCTGCTCCTGCACCAATTCCTGTGGATTTGCCTTTTGCTGATACTGTTGTTATGCCTTTTTCAAGTTTACAAGGGCATGATTGGTCATCAAATGATTCTACAAAGGCATCTGCTACGAATAATGAAACTGCACCTACCACAATAGATAATTTGGAGACGACACCGCAAATTAGTGCAAATTCTCCATTGGCTGAATTTAAGATTTTAGGCAGACTTGAGAGTGGATATGTTATGCTGGAAACCCCAGGTGGCTATACTGTGTTAGATCCAAGTTCTGCGCATGAACGAGTTATTTATGAGGCATTGCTAAAGCAAACTGATGCAAAACAAACCTCTCAGATGCTACTTATTCCACAGACGGTCGAGCTTAAACCAATAGATGCTAGAAGAATTGAGGCTCTATTACCATATTTTAAGGATTTAGGTTTTAGTATTGAAAAATTTGGTTCTTCATCATTTATCGTTGATGCATTACCAGCTCCAATTTCTGATACAGATTGTGGCATGGTCTTGCTTGATACAATTAACTATTTAGAGTCAGCTGGACCAAATAAGCGAAGAGAACGCTGGCGTGAGGAAATGATTGCATCTGTGGCTTGTAAAGCAGCTGTAAAAAACAGACAAAAGCTTTCAGATCAAGAGCTTGTGGGTGTGATACGTCGTTTAGCAAGCTGCGATATGCCTTATACAAGCCCAACAGGTAAACCAACAATGATTTTCACTTCATTACGTGAAATAGATCGACGTTTTGGTCGCACCAGATAATTTGAGGAAAAAAGATGAAATTGTTTAGTACATATTTGGAAAATGGCGATAAAAACAATGCTTTAATTTTGCTATTTCACAAGCTTTCTTTTTGTTGTGTATGTGGTGTAGCAATCCTTGGACCATGGGCATTTAGTGCATGGGAAATGTGGTGGTTTTGGCCAATCGCTTTACTATTATTTGCTGGAGTTGCTTTTGCTGGAATTGGTTCTATTGTTGAAATGATGATAAATAGCTCCTATGGAGATACAGCTCCGGAACCTGGTTATTTTCTATTTGGTCGGCGTAAATTAGTGATGCTTCTCTCTATTTGCCCATTTGTTATTTATTCTGTAATTCGTTTTGTATTTCATTCCGATGCAGAGCATCAGTTTGTTTACATGGATGGCGAGAGAAGTTTGTTGCTTTTTATTACACCAGTGTTGCTGGCAATAACTATGCTTTTGGTTTGCACACGAAAGCGACTAGTTTGGCTAAGCTTTGCTATTTTAATAAATATGGCTGTAATAGCCATTTATTCAATAATCAACCACTATATAACTAATGATACATATGTATTATGGTTTGAGGTTCCTAGGTCAATGTGGTATGGTGGAAGAGCGACGGGTGTATTTTTCTGTCCAAACCATCTGTCAGCATTTATGAATTTTGGAATTCTTTTTATTATTGCATTATTGATGACCCCACGTAAAAAAGGAGTAGAGGTTAAAGAAGTGCTTTGGCTGAACATAACAGCAGGATGTTTTTTGCCAATTCTTCTATGGGCTAATGTTTTAACTCTTTCTCGTGGTGGAATGGCATCATTACTAGTTGCCTTGGTACTTGGTTTGGCACTGTTTGGATTTAGCAATAAGAAGCTAGTACATCGTTTAGCAGCAATTTTTAGTCTAATTGCAGCAGCTGTGCTTATGTTATTTTTGATATTCTCTACAGAAAACATAATTCATGAGCGTTGCAAAAAGCATCCTTTTTATCTTATGTTAACATCTGATAATGCAGATAAAACTGTTGCAGAACGATTCCATGACACATTTTGGTATGGGTTTGATCGTGGAACATATATTGGTGCTGCATTGCGTGCATGGGAGTCAAGTCCTGTTCTTGGTATTGGACCAGGTCAGCATTCTAGCCGTTGGGGAGAATTTGCTGCAACACCAGATGGTACAAGAGACCCATATAAGGCACCTCGCTTACGTAATGATGGTTATCATTTATATGAGGTACATAGTGATTGGACACAGCTTTTAGAGGAATATGGTATTGTTGGCGTTGTATTATTTATTATACCAATGGTAACAATTATAGGTGGATTAATTAATGCAAAGCGTCAGGCATTAAAGGATTTAAAAACTCACTCAGAGGGCCATAGTTCAAGAAGAAGATATGTTGGAGAGAATGATTCAGTTGCTGCTCCACATAAGGATTTGAATGATGATTTTGCTGATGAAGAGGATGAGCAAGATGATATAGACGAAGAGCAGGAAGGTAAGCATCACCATCACAAGCATCATCATAGACATAGAAAGACAGAATATGGCTTTGCAACACTTACTTCTCCTATAGAATATAAGCTTGCCGCAGCACTTCCATTGGCTGCATTGTTAATGTGTATATGTATGATATTCCACTCACTTGGAGATTTTAGTTTTCAAATTCCTGCAATAGTTTGGACTTTTGCTATCTTTATTGCGTCTGCACTAATGATAAACTCAGAGATCAAGCGCCGTTAACCTGAATTAAGTAGTTATTATATTATATCCACTTCTGCACCAACCGATAAGCGGTTTTGAATGTGCATGATTTCAAGATCTTCAAATACAGTATGCACATGTTCCAAGAAGTAATATCGTAGCATACTAGGCTCTGCCCTGGTATGTATATTAAGATGGTGCCGTAATTTTGAAATATGGGCATTTAACTTTTTCCACGTTTTTGCTTTGGGTGTCTTTTTATTTTGACACCCCGCAATAGATTTTAGATAAACAATACTATTGCTATTGTTATCATATTTAAGGTATAATATTGATAACGATTTTAATATTAAAGGAGAACATTATCATGGACGTATCAACATTTTTTAAAAATCACAATTTTACAGCAGATATTGATGTAGAAGCACTATTGGCAGAATTTGATAAGCAGATGGTTCTGGGCCTAGAAGGTAAGGGTGGCTCCCTAAAGATGATTCCTGCTTATGTTGATGCAGATAAAGAGGTTCCAACAGAGACTCCAATCATTGTACTTGATGCAGGTGGAACAAATCTTCGTGTTGCAGTACTTTGGTTTGATAAGGCTGGTAAGGTGCGTATTGAGGATTTCAAAAAGTATGCAATGCCTGGTACAGGTGATGCAGAACTATCAGAGGAGGTTTTCTTTGATAGCTTTGCTGATTATCTTTCAAGTGTTTCAAAACGCTCAGATAGCATTGGTTTCTGCTTCTCATACCCAACAGAAATTACACCAGATTTAGATGGTAAACTACTTCACTGGACAAAGCAGGTTAAGGCACCTGAGGTAGTAGGTAAGATGGTTGGTACAGGTATTTCTAAGGCTGTAGAAAAGCGTACAGGTATCAAGCTAAAGGTTAAGGTTTTGAATGATACAGTAGCAACACTTCTTGCTGGTAAGAGTGTTGGTCTTGCACGTCAGTATTCAGCATATGTTGGTTTTATCTTGGGAACAGGTACAAATATTGCATACGTTGAAGCAAATAAGAATATCACAAAGATTTCAGGCGTAAATCAAGATGCATCAATGGTTATCAATGTAGAGTCTGGTAATTTCAATGGTGCTGAGCTATCTGATTTTGATAAGGCATTTGATGCAACAACAAGCGATCCAGGCGTTGGCTTATTTGAAAAGATGATTTCTGGTGCTTATATGGGTGGTGTTGGTCTTGCAATGCTTAAGGCAGCTGCTACTGATGGTTTATTCTCTGAAGGATTTGCAGCAAAAATTCTTGCTATGAATTCTCTTGAGACAATGCACTTTGATAACTTTATTGCAAATCCATTTATCAAGGATGGCGTATTTGAGAAGCTAGAACCAACAGATGATGATCGCCGTATGGCAATGACAATTGGTGAGCAGCTATTTGTTCGTGCAGCAAAGCTGACAGCAGTAAATATTGCAGCAGCAGTAATTCGCTCAAATGCAGGTATAGATAAGCTGCACCCAGTTTGCGTAACTGTTGATGGTTCTACATACTACAAGACACGCTCAGCATTCTTCAAGTCTCGCGTTGAGCAGTACCTACGTGAAATTCTTGGTGGTCGTGGAATTTACTTCGATGTAATTTCTGTTGATGATGCACCAATGGTAGGTTCTGGTGTTGCTGGTTTAATTTCTTAATATATTCGATTTTGTCGGAGGCAAAAAATGATTATAAGGACAAAAGCATATGCACGTGCTGCATTGATTGGTAATCCATCTGATGGATATTTTGGAAAAACAATTTCCTTTACTTTCAGCAATTTTTATGCATCAGTAACTCTTTATGAGTCCCCAGAATTAGAGATTATTCCTACAGTACGCGATGGCTCTACTTTTACGAGTATTGATGCTTTGATGGATGATGTTCGCCTATTTGGTTATTATGGTGGTATTCGTTTGTTAAAGGCTGCAATCAAGACCTTCCGTCAGTATACAATACGCAAGGGAATTGAGATTGATAATCGCAATTTTACAATTCGTTATGAATCAAATATTCCAAATCTTGTAGGTATGGCAGGTTCAAGTGCAATCATTACAGCATGTTTCCGTGCATTGATGGCTTTTTATGGCGTAACAATTCCAAAGGCAGAATTGGCAAATATTATTTTAGCAACAGAGCATAATGAGCTAGGTATTACAGCAGGTCTTCAGGATCGTGTAATTCAAGTTTATGAAGGCCTTGTTTATATGGATTTTGATAAAGCTTTGATGGAGAAGCAAGGACATGGAAATTATGTTGAGCTAAATCCAACAACGCTACCAAATCTATTTATTGCATATCGCACAGATTTGTCTGAGATGTCAGATGTATTTCACAATAATATTCGTGCACGCTTTGATGCAGGCGAAAAAGAAATTGTGGATGCTATGAAGTATTGGGCAGACATCACAGATGAGGGACGCGATTGCCTATTATCAGGTGATTTTGATAAACTATCTAAGCTAATGAATGATAACTTTGATTTACGCGCAAAGCTATATAAACTAAGCGAAGGTAATCTTCGTATGGTGAAGATTGCTCGTGAATGTGGAGCAAGTGCAAAGTTCACTGGTTCAGGTGGTGCTATTGTAGGAATTTACAAAGACGAAGCTATGTTTGAGCAATTAAAGGAGAAGCTCAGCAAGTATTCAGTTAATGTAATTAAGCCAAACATTGTAAAAGAAAACTAATTCCTTTACAATAAATATATAAAGGAGGTGCAAAATGGAAGCACAGATTATTGAATTAACAAATGCAAATTTTGATTCTACTATAAGTCAAGGATTGACATTGGTTGATTTTTGGGCTCCTTGGTGCATGCCTTGTAAGCTAATGGGACCTATCTTTGATATGGTTGCTGAGCAACTAGGTGATAAGGTTCGTTTTGCAAAGGTAAACATAGATAAAGAGCTAGAGCTGGCAAATCGATTAGGTATACAAAGTATTCCAACTTTAATGTTATTTAAAGATGGAGTGGATGTAGATGTTCGTATTGGTTTAACAAAAGCTCCAGAATTAATTGCAATGATTAAAGAAGCAATGTAAAAGAGAAGGCGTCCAGTAGGGCGCCTTCTTTCATTTAAATTAGCAGCTGAATTTAGATGAAGCAGTGTTTCGTAATATATTCGGTGTAAATATTCTTTTTGCACTTTTTACTTCATTCTTATATTTACTTGCTGATTTTATCGTTATTTTGAAGCGATAAAGCATTCCTCTACTCTATTTTGTGTTCACAAAGCTGATTCCCCTAATTTAGGTTGATTTACTTTCTTATCAATGGTAGAATATACGCCACAAAATTAAACAAGATTAAAATCACATTACAAACCAATGGAGGTGTGTTATTAACTCACAAGAATTAACAGACATAATCCTACAAAACCTAGATGATCGTAAAGCAGAGCAAATTGCAGCATACGATGTTCGTGGCATCTCAGGTTTGACTGATTTTTATGTAATTGCCTCCGCCACATCTACTCCACATCTACAGGCATTAAGTGCCTCCCTGGAAAGAGAAGTAAAAACAAAAGCCCAAATGACTGCCCGTGTCTCAGGCGATGCGGAAAGTGCATGGATTGTGGTGGACTTTGGTGATGTAATTGCTCATATTTTCCTTCCAGAGGCTCGTGAATATTATGATATTGAAGAGCTATGGCGTAATCCTCCAGTAGAGAAATAATGAGTAGCGATACACCAAAAATTAAAGCAAAATATAAGGCAGAATACCGCGCTGTGAAATTTCTAGGCGCGTTATTCTGCTTTTTGCCTTATTCTGTTTGTCTTGTTATTGCTGCAGGCTTAGCAAAGCTTGCCTCATTGATTATGCATAAACGCGTAAATGAGGCTGTTCGCCGTATTAAATTGGTTATGGGTGATGCTGTAACTACTTGTCAAGCTAAGCGTATGGCTTGGATTTCTCTTAGAAATACAGCTTTTAATCTTGTGGAAATGCTTCGCATTAAGAAGACAAATCTTGATTTTATAAAGAAAATTATGCCAAATATTGAGGAAAGCATTGGTCAAATTAAAAAGGTTATGGATGATGCAAACAATGGTAAAGGCGTCATTCTTGCTCTTCCTCATATGGGTAATTGGGATTTAACAGGTTCAGCAGTATTCCTTTCAGGAATGCCTATTTTCAGTGTGGCAGGAAAGCAGCATAACCCATTGATGAATAAACTTATCAATGATATGCGCAGTGGTCATGGTATGGCAATTCTTGAGCGAAGAACTAATACCGCAGCTCAGATTCGTACTCGCATAAATGCCGGTGAAATTTTTGCAATTCTTCCTGATACTCGTTCATTTACTCCAGATATTTTAACTCCATTTCTTGGAGGAGAAGCAAATCTGGCTAGAGGTATGGCTGTATTTGCAAGGGCATCAGAGGTGCCAATTATTCCTACAATTATTCATCGTGTAGGTTGGAAGCGTTTCCAAATTAAATTATATCCTCCAATTTATCCGAACATGGAGCTGGACAAGCAAGAAGATATTGTTCGTTTAACTCACGAGGTTATTGCTATTATTGACCAAGAAATCCATTCTCATCCAGAGCAATGGTTTTGGTATAATAAGCGTTGGGTACTAGATCCAGTAGGGAAGTAATTCTATTCCTATCAAAACCTTCGCACTTTTAGCCACCTTGCTTACTTTAACTCCCAAATTTTGGTTAATTGCTCTTGTTTATACTCTTTAGTTAATAAATAAAGAATAATTTTTGTCTTTTTTACTTGTCTTTTTCGCCTAAAAATACGAAAATAAAAAAGTAATTTGTCATACATTTTGTATGGCTAAATAATTTAATCTAAATACTAGGAGATTATAATATGGCTAAAAAGTATCGCGTAGCAGCACAGATGTTTGGTTTCCGCGATTATATCCAAACACCAGAAGATGTTAAAAAGACACTTGCTAAAGTTAAGAAAATGGGCTATGACTACATTCAAGTATCAGGCTTTGGTCCAATCCCTGCAGAAGAAATTCGTAAGCTTTGTGATGAGGCTGGTGTAGAGCCAATTGGTGCTCATATTGGTCTACCACAGTTCCGTGAGGATGAGGCTAAGGTTTTGGCTGATTGTAAGGCTCTTGGTATTAAGTATGTTGCTATTCCATGGCTACAGTGGCGTGAGCAGACAACTCTTGCTTCTTGGAAGAAGCTATTCAAGGAGTTTGAAGGCTATGCTAAGCGTTTCGCAAAGGAAGGTATCATTGTTCAGTATCATAACCACGCTTTCGAATTTGCTAAGTTCGGCATTAAGAAGGGTAAGGGCGGTCAGACAATTCTTGATATGCTTTATGAGAACACAGAAGTTCTTCAGTCAGAAATCGACTTTGGTTGGGTAGCACGTGGTGGCTATAACCCAGTTAACTGGGCAAAGAAGATGAAGGGCAGAATGGATCAGGTACACTTCAAAGATTGGGGTATCCTAGGTGATGCACCTGCATTCCGTGCTGTTGGTGAAGGCTCTATTGATTGGCCAGAGGTTATCAAGGCATGTAAGGCTGGCGGTACAAAGGACTTTATCGTTGAGCAGGATGCTTGCGAAGTAACAAAGGATCCATTTGTTAGCTACGCTATCAGCCGCGAGAATATGAGATCTTGGGGTCTATAATCTCCATTTATGGTTAATAACTGTGGGAGCTTACCTTGTGTCCGCTCTCACAGTTATTTGTGTTTTTATTAAAATATAAAAATATTAAATTAAATGAAATTAGTAACAAAATATCTACTTAAGGCATTTATTGGTCCACTTATTGTGTGCCTTGTTGTATTTAATTCTATTTTCATTATCTTTGATTTGTTTGGCAATCTATCAAAATTTATAGATGCAGAAACAGATATTCTTCTTGTTGTCAGATACTATATTGGCGTTATTGCTCTATATTCATCTTGGTTTTTCCCAGCCTCATGTATGCTGGCAACTCTTTATACGATGTGGCAGCTCTCTCATCATAGTGAGTTGACCGCTATGCGTGCCTCAGGTATTAGCTTTCATAAGCTGACAGTTCCTTTCTTTGCTGTTGCACTCTTTATGAGTATTTGCACGATTTTTAATACGGAATATGTTGTACCTAAATTAAGCCGTTGGTCAGATAGTTTTGATAAGACCGATTTTCGTGCCCCAAATGTAGATTTTAGACAAAATCTTCCCTATGTAGGTTCTCAAGGTTCCAATACTTGGTATTTCGTAAATGTAAATGTATCTAGTGAGAATTCATTGCGTACTCCTGGTGCACTGGATGTTCGTAGAACATATATTGATGAAAATGATAATAAGAAGTATTGGGGAATTCGCACTGACGAAGCTAAATATTTAGATGGTGTTTGGTGGTTCCATTATCCTCAACAGTTGGAATTTGACTTTGATGGATCTGAGTTGCTTATCCCAAATGTAACCGTTAATGTGCCTGAATGGGTGCCACAATATGAGCTTAAAGATACTCCTAGAGAAATGTTTGTTTCTATGAATAATTGGGAGTTTATGTCTGCTTATGATAAATATGTTTACATGAATGCAACAAATCCAAATGACAATGAGAAAAAGTATGATATTTGGTATTGCACTGCAGCACCATGGGCATGTGTAGTAATTACTCTTTTTGCTATTCCTACGGGTATTACATCAGGACGTCAAAGCGTACTTAAAGGTGTGCTGTTTGCTGTTGGTTCGTTTTTTGCATTTAATGTGCTTGTGCTTATTTTGAAATTTATCGGCCAGCGTGGTTATATATATCCAGAACTTGCAGCATGGCTTCCAAATATAGTATTTTTGTTAATAGGTGCTAGACTATATCGAAAGCTGACATAAGATGAATAAAGAGCGCGTAGAATATTTAGTTAAAGAGCTTCTTCAGGAGCTAGGCGAGGATGTTAATCGCGAGGGTTTGGTAGATACTCCTAAGCGTGTTGCAAAAGCAATGGAATTTTTGACTTCTGGTTATAGCAAAACACCAGAAGAAGTAATCAATGGCGCAATTTTTGAGGCAGGTCAGGACAATATGGTTATTGTTCGTGATATTGAAGTATATAGCCTATGTGAGCACCATATGATGCCATTTTTCGGACGCTGCCACATTGGTTATATTTCTCGTGGCAAGGTGTTGGGTGTAAGTAAGCTCGCACGCATCGTTGATTGCTTTGCTCGCCGCTTACAGATTCAAGAGCGTTTAACTTGCGAGATTGCACAAGCAATAAAGTCTGAAATTGGTGCCGAGGGTGTTGGCGTTGTGATGGAGTGCAGGCATCTATGTATGATGATGCGCGGCGTTGAAAAGCAGAATTCTATTATGACAACATCCTCTGTGCTTGGCAGCTTCCGTTCAAATCCATCTACACGAGCAGAATTTATGTCGCTCGTTCAGCGTTAAAAATATTTAGCGAATAATTATCTGCCTTTTACAAAGGTTGTTTTTTTATATATAATTGTTGGGAGAAATAGTTATGACAAAAATATCTTTTACTGGTGATTTTTTATGTTATCCAAGCATTACTAAAGATTTTGGTCCAACCTATGACGCTTTGTTTTCTCATGCAGGTAAACTAAAAGATTGCGATTATCTTGTTGGTAATCTTGAGTCTCCTATTGCTGGAAGTGAAATGCTCTATACCCATGAACGTTATTGCTTCAATACCCCAGAGGGATATGCAGAAGCAATGAAAAGAGCAGGCTTCGACATGATTACTTTGGCAAATAATCATTGCATGGACAGAGGCGAAGAAGGAATCATACGCACACTTTCAAATTTGCATAAGATTGGCTTTGATACAATTGGAATGTATGAAACACAAGAACAAAGAGACACAATCTTTGTAAAGGAATTTGATGGCATTAAGGTTGCATTTATTAACTATACCTATGGAACAAATGCTTTTGCACATCAGCGCTTCCTTACTCGCCCTTACATGGTTAACCTCTTCCAACCAGAGGAAACAAAAAAGGGCTCTGTTCATTTGCTTGATTCAAATGAAGAAATTGCAGAACACGTAAATCGCATATACGTAGAACAAGGCGAGGAGTATGAGTGTGTTCGCCCATATCTTGAACAGCTTAAAAATGATATTCAAAAGGCTAAGGAGCAGGCGGATTATGTTATAATGATTGTCCACAGTGGAGGACAATACAATATAGAGATAGATCCTTATACACGACACCTTAATTCTCTTATTCGCTCCTATGGTCCAGACATAATCGTCGGTCATCATCCTCATATTGTTCAGCCATGCGATATTGATAATGATTTTGTGACAATTTATTCTCTAGGAAACTTTGTAGATTCACCTGCAATCATTGGCGAGCAGGAAATGAATTCTCGCTATAACATTGTTTTACACCTGACCCTTGATAAGGAGAATGGAGAAATTTCTGTTAAAAAGCAATTCAGTCTCTATAAAGTTATTGAGGAAAATGAAGAGCTTTATACAGCTGATACATTTGATTTGTATCAGAAAACAAAAGATAAAGAACTTCGTAAGGACATTCTCTTTTTCGTAAATCGCTTTGTGAATAGCGAAAAGTTTACAGAGGTTCAGGAAATTTACGACCTCTAATCAAAAAATAAAGACTGCTTTTCTCTGAGCATATCATATTTGTAGGATAATTTATGTATCAACCAATAGCTGCAACATTAGGATTTATACTTTCAAAGGATAAAAGCTCTGTATTGATGGTTCATAGAACCTTTCGTGATACAGATGAGAATCTTGGCAAGTATAATGGCTTAGGTGGAAAGCTTGAGCCTAATGAAAATGTGGCTGATGGAATGATTCGCGAAATCAAAGAGGAGAGCGGACTTACTGTTACCTCTATGCAGCTTCGTGGCACGGTCTCTTGGCCTAATTTTGGTCCAAGCCAACGCCCTTGGCTCGGCTTTATCTTTTTGATTGATGGCTGGGAGGGAGAGCCTTTTTCTGAGAATGAAGAGGGAACACTTTCTTGGGTGAAAATTTCAGATATTCCATCACTTCCTATGTGGGAGGGAGATGCATTCTTTATCCCTCTTGTGTTTGATGGAAATCCACGTCAATTCCATGGCTATATGCCATATGATGGCGAGCATCCGTCTGGTTGGACTGTTACTCGCATATAATTTTATGAAATTTTCAATATGCAATGTCATCTAAATTCTGTGTAGATCATCGGAATTTAGATGTATTTTGTTGCATTCGTGTTTGATAAACTCTCTTATTTATGGTAGAATTTTCCACAATTTTATGGAGTAATAGAATGATTAATAAAAAATTTCTTTCAGGTAATGAAGCAATCGCTTATGGTGCATATCGTGCTGGCTGTCATGTAGCAGCTGCATATCCAGGTACACCAAGTACAGAAATTCTAGAGAATATAGCAAAATTTAAGGGTGAAATTAATTGCGAGTGGTCTGTTAATGAGAAGGTCGCAATGGAAGTTGGTGTAGGTGCATCTATCGCAGGTGCTCGCACACTTGTAGCAATGAAGCATGTGGGCTTGAATGTTGCTATGGATCCACTTATGACATATACCTATGTTGGCACAAATGGAGGTATGGTTGTAATCTCAGCTGATGATCCAGGTATGCATTCATCACAAAATGAGCAGGATAATCGCCGCCTGGTAAAGTTTGCTCGTGCAGCACAATTTGAGCCAGCAAACAGCCAAGAAGCTTACGATATGACTCGTGAGGCATTTGATTTGTCTGAGCGTACAGGCAGCATCGTATTTATCCGCATGACCACACGCACCTCTCATTCCTCTTCATTAGTTGATTTAGGTGATGATTTTGCTTATGGTGCACGCGAACCAAAGCCATACGAGAAGAATATTAAAAAGACAGTTGCTGTTCCTGCAAATGCACGTGTTATGCGCTTTGATATCGAGAATCGCTTAAATACACTACGTGCAGAAGCTGAGACTTCCGTATTCAATCGTATTGAAGAGGGTGATAAGCGTATCGGTATTATTACATGCGCAGTATCATACCAGTATGTAAAAGAAGTTTTCCCTGAATATTCAATTTTGAAGCTAGGCTTTACAAATCCATTACCAACAGAGCTAGTACGTAAGTTCGCAGCAATGGTTGATAAGGTTTATGTTGTAGAGGAGCTTGACCCAGTACTTCGTGAGGCTGTGATTGATGCAGGTGTGAAGGTTGAGAATTTCTCAACAGAGCTTTCTATGATGGAGCAAAATGTTGACCGCCTACGTGCTTTGCGTGCAGAGCTGACAGGTGAGACATATACCCCTCCTGCAAAACCAGAGCTTCCAGCTCTTCCTGTTCGCCCACCAGTTCTTTGCGCAGGCTGCTCACATAGAACAGTTTTCTATTCTTTGGCAAAGCTAAAGGCAACAGTTTCCGGCGATATCGGTTGCTACACACTAGGTTGTGTACCACCATTAAGCGCTATGGATACAACCATCTGTATGGGTGCAAGTATTGGTGCCGCATTTGGTATGCAAAAGGCAGGCCTAAAGAATCGTGTTGCTGCAGTAATTGGTGACTCAACATTCTTCCACTCAGGTATCACAGGTCTTATTGATGTTGTGTACAATAAGGGCGCAGTAACAGTTGTTGTTCTTGATAATCGTATCACAGGTATGACTGGTCATCAGCAAAATCCAGGTTCTGGAAAGACTTTGCTTGGCGAGGATACAGTTCAGGTAAGCATTGCTGAGGTTGCACGTGCTGTAGGTGTACGCCGTGTTCGTGAGGTTGATGCTTACAATCAAAAAGAGGTTGAGGAAGCACTTGCTGAAGAGCTAGATGCACCAGAGCCATCTGTAATCGTTGTGTTTGGTAGCTGCGTAATTGCTGCAAAGCGCAATGTTAATGCAACTCCATATCAAATTGATGCAGATAAGTGTATGGCTTGTGGCAGCTGCTTTAAGCTTGGTTGTCCAGCTATTATTCGTGGCGAGGCAAAGGGCAAGCTATTTAAGGCACAAATTGATCCAGCAGTTTGCATTGGCTGCGATGTATGTGCTCAGCTATGCAAGTTCGGTGCAATTTCTTCAACAGCAAAATAATTTTGAGGCAAACCAATGAGTAAAATAGTTAATGTAACACTTGTAGGTGTAGGTGGTCAGGGAATTCTTCTAACCAGTGAAATTCTTGCTCGTACAGCAGCACTTGCTGGACTTGATGTAAAGAAGAGTGAAATTCATGGAATGTCTCAGCGTGGTGGCAGTGTAAGCAGTCAGGTTCGCTTTGGCGATTGCGTATATAGCCCAATCATTCCTGATGGTGAGACAGATATTCTTGTTTCATTTGAGCAGCTTGAAGCTATTCGTTGTGTCGGAATGCTAAAGGCAGAGGGTAAGGCTGTAATTGATACTCGCAAAATTGTTCCTGTAACAGTTTCCAGTGGACAGCAGCCTCCTGTTGAAAATCAGGATGAGTTACTTGCTTCTCTTTATGCAAACCGCGCTATAATGGTTGACTCTATTGAGCAGGCAACAAAGGTTGGTAATACACGTACTGCAAATCTTGTAATTGCAGGTGCTCTGTCTAAGCTATTGGATTTCCCAGCAGAGCTATGGCACGAGGCAATTCGCACACGTTTGCCAGCAAAGTTGGTAGATATCAATATTCAAGCATTTGAAGCTGGTCGCGCTCTATAATAAATATATCGGAGAATAAAATGAATTTGTTGTGTTTAGATCTTGAAGGTGTTTTAGTTCCTGAGATTTGGATTGCTTTTGCAGAAGTAACAGGCATACCTGAATTCAAGCGTACAACTCGTGATGAGCCAGACTACG
>JAFPBK010000016.1 GCA_017424105.1 Kiritimatiellia bacterium
CCACCCTCAAGTGGTGTACCATCCTTGATATACTCACCATAACGACGAACAAAGCTACCTGTAGCAACAAGACGGCAGATAACCTCTAGACCATTTCCTCCCTGAGCCTTACCAAAGCACTCTGCAGGTAGTACTTCCATTGTTGCTTCGTTGATGTTTGCAGAAACATAGTGTGTCTTAATTCCTGCCTTCTTCAATAGCTCGAAGTACAAAATTGAAGTTTCTAGATTAGCCTTACCAATACCCTCAATTGTCAAACCTACTGTATTCTCACCTGGATCAAAAACACCATCTTTACCAGTGCAATCATCCTTAAACTTTAGTAATACATTGCCATTATCCAAAGAATAAACATCCTTTGTTTTACCTTCATAAACTTTTTTCATTGAGACTCCTTATTGGGCTTAAAAATTAATGAGGTAATTTTACCACTATTGGATATTTTATGTAAATATTTTTTTTTATTTTTCTAAAAAAAATGGTTTACTTTATATTATGTTAAAAGCAGCAATTCAATCCAAATATCGGTCCTAAAAGTGCTAGATTTTGACAAAATTAACCACTTTTTGAAATTCCAGCAGGTTTTGGTTTAATTACTGAAAGATGCTTTGATTAAGGACTTAAGTATTCGTACAGTATGAGGATATGATGTAAATGTAAAATTACCTGTTTGAGAAACTTCTTCCTTAGCCCAAACATCTCTAATTACAGAATCTCCGGCTGTCATTTCTATTTGTGCCTCTGCTTCACCTATGTTAAAAATTGCATAAGCATAAGTACCATCCTCAAGCTGCTTCTCAAATATATCGTAAGCACACTTCCCTTCATTCACTCTTAATATTGGTAATGCTGTATTAAAAGCACAATCTTGATTTATTGCAATAACTTCTTCATTACAATAAATAGACAACTCTAGTTCTGAAACATTTTCTAATGTACTGCTAATCTGAATTGGAGAATTTAGAAATGCACGCATAGAATATGAAAATACCAATTCATCATCAGTAAGCATATTTGCTAAATGCTTTCCTTTGCATGTACCAATATCTAGCATATCTAAATCAAAATAATGGCCCTTACAAATATCCTCCATAAACACAAAATATGTACCATAATTATGAAGCATATTATCCCAATAACCATAAGAATCCTTATTAGAGCGATATGAATGGCAATTTTTTGACCAATATGAATAGCCTTTGATTGCGCTTACAGTAACACAAAAACCAAAGTCGCGTGAGAGTTTGACAAGCTCTTGTCGCATCAAATCAGCATTTACTGGGTCTGTAGGATACCAATCATACTTCAAATAATCAAAGCCCCAATCCTCAAATTGAAGGGCATTATTTCTCTCTTTACGAATTACGCCAATACCACCATTTGTATCTGAAAAACGATAATCTGGCTCTCCTTGTGTACAGCCTGGAATTGATTCAAATTCCTTTGGGCATCCCCATGCTGTAAGCATTGGTGTTGAATAGATACCTGCCTTAAATCCGTATGAATGAATTTTATCAGTCATTGCATTCATATTAGGAAATTTATTATTAGGCATTACAGCATCAAAACTTCCACCATATTCCTTTTGCCAGCCAGAATCTGTATTGATATAGCTATAGCCATATTCTGAAATACCTAGCTCAACAAATCGATTTGCTATTGCTTCTACATCCTGTTGGGTAACATCACTGGCAAATGCATTCCATGTGGTATAACCCATCAAAGGAGTTACAAGCACATTTTGATCTGCGATTTCAAGAGTAATTCGTTTCTCATCTTTGCCTAAATAATTTGTTACAGAAACAACCATTTCATAGCAACCATCCTTATCAATGCTTCCTGAAATGATATTATCTTTTAAAGACAAGCCTTCTGGAAGTTTATCTATTGAATATTCCATTGGTCGCTGCCCTATCACTGGTATTCTAAAAAGAATTGGCTTTTTGGCAGATGCACCAATTATTGATGGGAGAGTAATTTTTGGAGCACCTTCAAATGGGTGCGCAATTGCAAGCTTTGTCTTCATACAAATTTCCACATTTTTATAACGTCAACAGGCAAAATATTAAATTCAAAAAAAATGCATGAAACATGTAAATTTCTAAATTAGTTTTCTAAAAAGAAATGCTACACATTCCATGCACTTTATGTAACGTATCAAACTACGTTTTTAGCGGAGTTTATTCTGCCATTGTGAAGCTTAGATCCAAATCAACGTCACTGTCAAAGCCAACGCCAATCTTGAATAAGCCTGCCTCTACATGGCGTACGCCATTTTCATCATAGAAGCCCATTGCTGGCTCACCAATCTCGAACTCAATCTCGCGCTTCTCACCTGCCTCAAGGCGAATCTTCTTGAAGCCAATTAGCTCCTTGCAAGGGCGAGAAATTAATGCACGAGGATCATTTAGATAGCACTGAACAACTGTTGTACCAGCGCGCTCACCAATATTCTCAACAACTGCTGTAACCTTATTTGTTGAGCCATAAGGAATTTCCTCTGCTGCAAGCTTAATGTCAGACAAAGCAAACTCTGTATAGCTTAAGCCATAACCGAATGGATACATTGGCTCAAAGAAATCGTATGAACCATATACCCAAGGACGATCTAGCTGACCTTTACGCTCCTTATTGAAACGATCCTTGTTGCACTCAACAACTTTACCAGGAATCTTGCGTCCATAATAAATTGGAATTTGACCCTCATGCTCAGGAACTGTCATTGGGAAGCGGCCTGTTGGCTCTGCCTCACCGAAGATAACATCTGTAATTGCACGAGCTGTCTCTGTGCCACCATGCCATGTATAAAGCAATGCATCTGCAAAGTCACGTGCATTTGGAACTGGTAATGGGCGACCAGATGTGCAAACAACGATAAATGGCTTACCAATCTTACGTACTTCGCCAATCATTTCGTCCTGACCAATTGGCAAACGATAATGAGATAGAGAAGGCATCTCACCAGTCATATCACAATGCTCACCAACACAGCAGATTACTAAATCTGCCAAGAATTGAGCATGACGAATCTGGGAATCCCAAATTTCAGAATCATGAACGATTAGCTTAAAGCCATACTTTTCTGATGCTTCCTTGAAAGCCTCGTGAATTGTTGCAAACTCCTCAGTAAAGCCTCCTGTATTCCATGCACCACCCATTGTGCGGCGCTCATTAACCATAGGACCAACAAGAGCAATGCGTAAGCCCTTTAGCTTATCGCCCTCAAGAGGAAGGATACCATCATTCTCTGCAAGAACCATGCAATTTGCTGCCTGCTTACGTACAGAAGCGATTGCCTCTGGTGTGCGAATATCCTTTGCTCGCTCTTCAATATCAACATATGGCTTTTCAAACAAGCCTAGGCGGAACTTAATACGTAGAATACCACGAACTAAATCATCAACTACTTGCTGAGGTACAGAACCCTCCTCTACTAGCTCCTTGACATACTTTGGATATAGATTGTTAATCATTTCCATATTTACGCCAGCTAGCAAGCACTTGCGAACAACATCCTTCTTATCCTGAGCAGCGCCCCATAGCTCTACCTGCTGGATTGAACCCCAGTCACTAACTACAAAGCCATCAAAGCCCCAACCCTCACGAAGCATCTCGCGAAGTAGGAAATTTGAAGAAGAAGATGGTGTGCCACCATTGTCCTGGAAGCTTGTCATAATTGTGGAAATCTTACCACGTGTAACAGCTGCCTTGAAAGGACGCAAAACAACGTTATGCAATGTGCCGCGTGAGATTTCACTTGCATCATAATCGCGGCCACCCTCAGCATAGCCATAACCAGCAAAATGCTTAGCACAAGCAGCAATGCAATCCTCTTTTGTCTGATCATCGCCCTGAAAGCCCTGTGTCATTGCAACAGCCATTTCCTCTGCTAGGTATGGATCCTCACCAAGAGTCTCAATAACACGACCCCATTTTGGGTTACGGCAGATATCCATCATTGGAGCAAATGTCCAGTGGATGCTTTGAGCAGAACACTCAATAGCTGCTCTGCGTGCTGATGCCTTTACCTCTTCAGGGTCAAAGCTTGCTGCCTGAGCTAGAGGGATTGGAGCAACTGTGCGGTGTCCGTGAATAATATCACGGCCATTGATAAGAGGAATACCCAGACGAGATTCTTCAACTGCAACCTTCTGGTGCTCATTTGACTGCTTAACATTGATACCTTTAACTGGTGCAGAACCAGCCCATGGTGTGTCACAGCCAATACGTGAGCCAATTTTGCCAGCACGAATTGCCTCAACATACTCATCCTCTGATGCATACTCACCGCCATAAGACTGAGTCATCTGACCAATCTTTTCCTCCATTGTCATGCGGCTTAACAAATCTTCTACGCGTGCCTCTACTGGTTGAGAAGCATCCTTATATAAAGGGATATTTTCCATTTTTATTCTCCAAATAATTATAATTTATTTTGTATGTATAAATTTTACTTTATAATTGCATATAAAGTCAATAAACAAACGAAGAAAAGTACGAATAAAAGGAAAGTGTGATTTGCGAAAGTAAATGCACCAGTTTTGGTGCATTTAGTCGCACGACAGGGATATGAGAGACCA
>JAFPBK010000017.1 GCA_017424105.1 Kiritimatiellia bacterium
TGTGCAACTAAATGCATCTGTTTTCTATGAAAACTTTGTGTTTTTTTATAAAAACCATAATTTATAGAAATTTTGGTCTCTCATATCCCTGTCGTGCGACTAAATGCACCAAAACTGGTGCATTTACTTTCGCAAATCACAATCTAGGTTAAAGGTTTATTTTTTGAAAAAAACACTTGCCTTTATACCTTAATATATGAGAAAATTATATACATGAAAGCAAATATTATAGTATCACAGTTCAGTTCACGACTTACAAACCTTGCATTGCTTAGCTAATGCGGGGAGTGTGCGTATTGTATTTTTGTTAACAAGTAAAGAAGCCCCGCAGGATATTTTATTAGCTCCTGGGGGTTTTTTAGTAACTCCATCAAGCTCCCAAGAGTTGTTTGAATAGATGGAGTAAATATTAGAAAGAAGAGATATGAGTACCCAAGATTCAAGAAAAATTCGTATTTTTGATACCACACTTCGTGATGGCGAGCAGTCACCAGGCTGCACAATGAACCTACGCGATAAGCTTCTTGTTGCTGAGATGCTCGAAGCAATGAGGGTTGATGTTATTGAGGCCGGCTTTGCTATTGCTTCTACAGGAGACTTTGAATCAGTTAATTCTATCGCTAAGCTAGTTAAGAATTCAACAGTTGCTAGCTTGAGCCGTGCTTTGGTTAAGGATATTGATTGCGCATGGGAGGCAGTAAAGGTTGCTCCTCGTCCACGTATTCACACATTCTTAGCAACATCACCTCTACATATGGCTGCAAAGCTACGTAAGACACCAGATGAGGTTTATGAGCAGGCAATTGCTGCAGTAAAGTATGCACGCAATTTGTGCGATGATGTTGAATTTTCTTTGGAGGATTGCTCTCGCAGTGAGCGCCCATTTATTTACAAGGTAGTAGAGGGCGTAATTGCAGCTGGTGCAACAACAGTTAATATTCCTGATACTGTTGGCTATGCAATTCCAGATGAATTTGGTGCTTTGATTCGTGATATTCGTAACAATGTTCCAAACATTGATAATGCAATTATTGCGGTACACTGCCATAATGACCTAGGCTTGGCTGTTGCTAACTCATTGGCAGCTATCGCTGCTGGTGCAGGTCAGGTAGAGTGCACAATCAATGGTATTGGTGAGCGTGCTGGTAATGCAGCAATGGAAGAGATTGTAATGGCTCTTAAGACACGCCATGAATGCTTCAATGCTCATACAGATATTGATACAACAAAGATTTATGCTGCCAGCCGTTGCGTATGTAATGTTACAGGCAGCCGTGTTCAGGCAAATAAGGCAATTGTTGGTGAGAATGCATTTGCTCATGAGTCAGGTATCCATCAGCATGGTGTAATGGCAAATCCATTGACATACGAGATTATGACACCAGAGTCAATCGGCGTGCCTCGTAATAAGATGGTATTGGGAAAGCATTCAGGTAAGCATGCATTTGCTCAGCGCCTAGAGGATTTGGGCTTCCATTACGATGATGACTATGTAACAGAGCTATTCACTAAGTTCAAGGCATTAGCTGACCGCAAGAAGACAGTATCTGATGCTGATATTGAAGCTTTGGCAAGCAAGGCAGCAGTAAATGATGTTCAGTTGGCAAAGCTAGATCGCTTCAGCTCAATGGCAAGTAATGCAATTACAGCAGTAAGCACAATTCGCTTGGCAGTAGGAGAGCGCTTGATAGAGAAGGTTGCAACAGGTGATGGCCCAATCAATGCATCCTTCCGTGCAATTTGCGACATTCTTGGTGTAAGCTGTCGACTGGAGGACTTCCAGCTTTCAGCAGTTACTGAGGGTATGGATGCTCAGTGTGAGGCAAGTGTTCGTGTTCTATTTGAGGATCATGGAACATATCGTGGAAGAGGTGTTTCTACAGATATTGTTGAGGCATCAATTCTTGCTTACTTGCAGGCAATCAATGCTGCAATCAGTGAGGGTGCTCCAAGTATCCTAACACACTAAAAATTTTACAAAATCCCATGTAGGCTTATATATGAGCGTGCATGGGATTTTTAATTATCAAAAGGAAAGAATTATAAAATGAATATTTTAATGGTTGGAAACAGCTTCTCTATTTGTGTTGGCTCTTATATGCCACAATGTGCAGCAACAGTGCCTGGCTGTGAGCTAGAGCTTACATCAGCATATATTGGTGGTTGTTCATTACAGAGACATTGGAACAATATTTTAGAGGCAGAGGAAAATCCTGAAGCAGCTCAGTATTTGGTTAGTGATTGGGGCTATGCTGATGGTGACGGACCTCTACAAAAGCTTGGTAAAGAATATAACAATGTTATTGCTTTATTGAAGAGCCGTAAGTGGGATGTAGTAACAATTCAGCAGGCAAGCCATGAGAGCTGGGATTATGCAAATTATCAGCCTTATGCAGAAAATCTGATTGCAAAGATTAAAGAGCTTTGCCCTGGTGCAGAGATTGTAATTCAGCAGACATGGGCATACAATGCTGCAGATCGTCGCTTAAACAAGGAAAGCGAGTGGGGCTTTGAGCAGGCAGAGATGCATGAGAGAGTACGTGCTTCTTATAAGAAGCTACAAGAGGCAACAGGCTTCCGCGTAATCCCTACAGGTGATGCAGTGGCAATAGCACGTGCAAAATCAAATGGTAGTGCAGAGCTAGAGCCTGTAAATCCTGGTCCTGATACAATTCATCTATGTAAGAAGGGTGAATATTTGCAGGCATGTGTATGGTTTGGATTCATGTATGGAAAGAATCCAGAGGAAATTACATATGTTCCAGAGGAGCTTACAGAGGAAGAAGCAAAGTTCTATAGAACTTGTGCTAAGGAAGCATTAACTAACGGATTCTGGTAATCCTTCTTCATTTAGAAATTGCTAAAAATTAAATAGGTGCATGAGATTCATTCCTCGTGCACCTTTTTTATTTGATTAAACATTGAAGAAACATATTTTTGTTTTATGTAGAAACAAAAAACCGTCGAATTATTAAAATTCAACGGATTATTTAAAATGGTGGGCCTCCAGGGATTTGAACCCCGGACCAAGGGATTATGAGTCCCCTGCTCTGACCACTGAGCTAGAGGCCCTAGAAACAAAAATGGCGGAGGGGGAGGGATTCGAACCCCCGGAAGCTTGCACCTCAACGGTTTTCAAGACCGCCTCTTTAAACCACTCAGACACCCATCCGCAAAAATTAATTTTACGAAAATCTTATCTTCTGTAAAAGAAAACTCCTATATGTTACAACAAACCGTAGTAACAAATCAAGTCTTTTTTTTTAATTATTAAAATAATTTTTTTTGGTGTGATTTGCGAAAGTAAATGCACCAGTTTTGGTGCATTTAGTCGCACGACAGGGATATGAGAGACCAAAATTTCTATAAATTATGGTTTTTATAAAAAAACACAAAGTTTTCATAGAAAACAGATGCATTTAGTTGCACA
>JAFPBK010000018.1 GCA_017424105.1 Kiritimatiellia bacterium
AATATTTTTACCTAATCTATTCGTTATTCACTATTATCTATTCACTAATTCAGCGTACGCTCCCATACTCAATGATCTTGTGGTCCGTACACGCTAGCGATTGGCAGTTGGCGTTATCTCGGAGCGGCTAGGCGTCGTCCTAGCCTCCAACAACAAGCGCTGGCGTATAACCCAACCATCACAAAAGCCATCACACGAGCTCAGCGCACCTCCGCGTCCTTTGCGCTCTCTGCGTCCCTTCCCTTCGCACGCCAGCCGCCACGCTTACGTGTGCAGCAAGGCGGGAACGTACTGCCACCCAGTTATTCTGTAGGACGGGGACGTCCTACACCCCAGTTATGCATGCACACCAAAATATATTACCAAATCTATTCGTTATTCACTATTCATTATTACCTAACTCTGGTTCTGCTACTGGTTGCTCCAAATCCAATGCTTTTGTTGTTTTTGGTGCAATGCGCTCTAACAACTCTGTTGTTGCGCGCTCGCTCTCCAATGGTGTGCAAATTACATGTGGACGAATTAGAATTACTAACTCAGAACGCTGCTTTACGCGCTCTGTACTGCGGAATAAGAATCCAATAAGTGGGATGCGACCCAAAATTGGCACACGAGAAATTTGCTCAATCTCTGTCTCTGTAATCAAACCACCAATACCAGCCAGCATTCCATCTTGCGTAATAAATGTGCCGCTGATGCGACGTGACTGAATAGTATCGACACTATATGTCTGCAATGAGCTTGCATTACCATAAGGAATTGAGCCACCATTCTGCTTTACAGATGACTCCTCCTGCATAAGACGAATTACCACACTGCGATCTGCATTGATATTTGGTGCAATTACAAGAGTAGTTCCAATTGGTGTCATCTCTATCTGAGGCTCTACTGTATAGCCAATTGTTGAGGTCATACCATCAATTGTACCAGTAACTGGCTCCATCTTTACACCTGTAGTAATAGGTTTCTCCTCACCAATAAAGATGCGTGAAACCTCATTGTTTGCTATAAGTAGTGTTGGTGTGGCAATTAGCTTTGCCTTGCCATCTTTCTCCAGCAACTGAATTCGAGCACTGAATTGATCGCTTATCAATGAATACGAGAATGAATCTGTACGAGGTGTATTTGCAAGTGGATTAAAACCAGGGAAACCAGCAAGCGATGAATAAACATTTCCATTGATTGTATTGTCTGACTTAATTTCATACTCAAAAGTAGAATTAAATTCATCATCAAGTGTAACTTGAACAATTTTCATTTCAAGCATTACACTTGGTGTTGCCACATCCAACTTTTTAATCAATGTGGATATTTCATCCATTACCTTTGGATCGCTTGTACGAACAATGATAATATTATTCTTACGACTTACTGTAACAAAGATGCTTGGTGCCTGATTGCGGAACAAATCCAACTTTTTACGAAATTCCTCTTCGTTACCACGTGCTGCCTCAAGTTGGGCCGCTGCTTCTGTGGTCATTCCTCCAAAGTTTTCTTTATTTGAATAATCTCTGGAAAGATTGCGATTGTTGTTATCAGAAGAGTTAAATGCATCACCAGATGTACCACGAACAGAAATATTGCCTGGATCAATTTTAAGGAAAGAACCAGCACTTGATGAATCAATCATTTCAAGACGCTCAAAGCGTCGGCTCAAATCATTCAATTCATCATCAAGAATATCTGTCTCGCCAAGAGTTAAATATACGCGCTCAGGATAAAGTCCATAGATTACAGATGCAATCTCAATTACATTTGGATAAAGCAAAGTGAAGGTACGAGTTTGCTCCTCACGGAAGGTTTGAAGGCTGCCCTCATATTCTTTCATTGTTGTAATACGAACAATGCCACTCTTTTCATCTGTGCGATACCATAAATTATGTGCTCTGCATACCTCTTCAACAACTACATTGATTGGTACATTTCTTAAAAAAACAGATACCTTTATGCTTGCAGCATTTTCTGAAGCAGAAATATTTACTCCTACCTGTTCAGAAAGCAGACGGACCAACTGCCCTAGCTCAAAGTTATTAGCTTCTACATGGGATAAAACGCCATCATTCTCAGTTTGCTTTGCTACATTTGAAAGCTTATAGCTTGTGCCAATCCATAGCTTCTCATTTAGTGTTGGAGCCTCCAGCTGAACACCTTCTGCTGTAATTGATTTAATATCAAGCTTTATTGGTACTCCGGAATATTCATACTGAATTGATGAATCAGGACGAAGAAAATATTCTTTCCCATTAGGTGCTGCAATAATCGCCACTCCTTTATCTGCCTCACCACAAACCAAAGCGGAAAGCTTAAAGCTTTGCAATTCTGTGAGCTGAGACTTAATTTCGTCTGCCAGCTTCTCTGATGCTGTAGTTGGGTCATTTGCAAATACTACAACTGCGCTAAGTAATACTGTTAATGATGTGAATATTTTATTTATTTTCATAATTTATCTACCTAAAAGATATCGGCTGCTCCGATTGATTAAAATTAAATTTACTGCATTGTGCCCATTGTGAATAGAGCCATGAAAAAAGCTAAGTAAACAAAACCAACTACTACACCTGTAATAAGTATCATAATTGGCTCCATTACCACACTTAAGCGACGCACCACAATACCCAAAAGTGTATCGTGAAACTCTGCCACTTCTTTAAAAGTCTCTGAAAGATCACCTGTAGTTTCCGCAACAGCGGTCATACGAGAAAGCATAGGCATAAATTCCTTAGCTGGTCTCAAAGCCTGAGCAAGCGACTCACCTTTTATCACCCTCTCTCGTGCTTCCTCCACCATCGCCCTCAAGCAGCGATTCTCAAGCATATTAGCGGAAACACGAAGCGAATCCATTAAAGTAACGCCACTCTCAATTAAAAGTGACATTGTTCTGGCAAAATTTGTTGTTGCGGAAAGACGCAATACCTTGCCTGCAATTGGGAGTCGCAATAAAAACGCATCCTCAAGTATGCGACCCAATGGGTACATACGAACAATTATCCATGCGAGCACTGTGCCACCAATTGCTATTGCGAGAGGTAATGCATTAAGATGAAGCCATTCTGAAATATCAACAAGAACCTGAGTCAATGCTGGGAGTTCTGCATTTCCTTGTTGCAAAAATTGTGCCATTTTTGGGATTACTGAAACAACAAGATATATGGAAACAGCAAATGCAAGAAGTAATGCAAGCACAGGATAAACAAGAGCATTTATCACTGTCATGCGGAGCTTGCGTCGCGCCTCCAATTGATTTGCAGCACGCGTAAATACCTGCTCAAGCTCACCAGTATGCTCACCTGCAATTGCCAGCTGAATTTGCTCGTCTGCGAACACACCTTTTTCGCTTGCAAGAGCATCTGAAACACTTGCACCTTGCGAAATACGTGTGCGGACGCGTGACCACACTAATGCTGCACGTGGACTCTCTGCTTGCTCCTCAACTGTCTGCAACGCAGCAACAATTGGCACGCCACTTCTTAGCATATATGCAAGCTCGCGCAGGCCTAACTCAACATCAAGAGAACGCACTGGCTTCAGCCATCCTAAAGAATACCAAGGTGCATTAGCTGGGCTTTGCTCTAATGGCTTATGCACCTCTGTCAGCTCAATAATTATATTTCCATCAAGACGCAATTGCTCCGCAAGAATCGCTGAAGAGGCAGCCTCTCGGATTCCTGTTTGTAGAACGCCTGCACGTGTTTTGATTTTATATGAAAATTGAGCCATGAATTATTTTTCTTTCTATTGCACTATATATAAACGTATAGTACACACAATTTGTTCTCTGGCAGAAAAATTATCTGCCAGAATCAATTGCTGTCATTGCTTCGGCAACAGTTGTTACACCTGCCTGAATCTTTGCTATTGCATCATCTATGAGCAAGCGCTGCTTTTCTTCCTTCATTTGAGCAATCAGCTCTCCAAGAGGAGCATCTGCAGCTATTTGTTCTGACAGCTTTGCTGTAGGAAGCATAAATTCAAATAACCCTACGCGGCCTACATATCCTCTACCTGAGCATGCAAGGCAACCACATGGCTTATATGCATCAGAGCCAACGAGCTCTGGGCGGCCCAAGCTATTTGCCTCTGCTTGGGTTAGTGCATATTTTTCTGCACATTCAGGGCAAAGACGGCGAACAAGGCGCTGTGCTACAGATAAGCGCAGAGTTGCAGCAATAAGATGTGGCTCAAGGCCCATATCACGCAAACGAGTAACTGCACTTGGTGCATCATTTGTGTGAAGTGTGGAAAGCACAAGATGGCCGGTAAGTGCGGCTTTTACTGCGGCATCAAGAGATTCTGCATCACGTATCTCACCAATCATCACAACATCTGGGTCGTGACGCAAAAGGCTGCGCAATGCTTTAGAAAAATTAACCTTATCGCTACTGTCTACCTCAACTTGAGAAATCCCTTCAGTCTCATATTCAATAGGATCTTCAACTGTAAGAATATTTAGTGAGGCAGTTTCAAGCAAATGCTGGATAGCTGCATAAAGTGTAGTTGTTTTTCCTGAGCCTGTAGGACCAGTCAAAAGCACAAGGCCATGAGGGCGAGCAAGCACACTTGTCAGCTGAGCATTATGCTCATCGCATAAGCCCAAATCATTTAGTAAAATACGTGAATTGCCTGTCTCTAGCAAGCGCATTGTAATGCGCTCGCCATAGCGTACAGGAAGTGTTGCTACACGCACATCATAAGGGCGAACCTTGCTGCGTGAATTACCTGTAGCTGGTGGAAGCCAAGTAAAGGAACCATCCTGTGCAGCACGCTTTTCAGCAATATCAAGTCCTGCCAGCACCTTGATGCGACTACAAACAGCTGCCTGAACACTCTGTGGAAGTGCAGCAAATTCTTCTAGCACGCCATCAACGCGAAAACGAATGCGCAATCCTGTACGTGTTGGCTCTACATGAATATCAGAGGCTTGGCGAATCACTGCTGCACGAACAAATGCATCCACAATTGCCACCGGATCGTCCGAGCTCTCAATTGCTGTGGCAGAGTCTGCCGCTCCACTACGTGCATCTCCATACACGCGAAGCAATGCCTGGCGCAATTCTGCTTGCTCTGCAATAACAGTGCGTACGCGAAGTCCTGCTGCTGCCTCTATTGCTGCAATTGTCTGCATATCATTACCATCAGCCATAGCAACAACCAGCTCATCACCTAGCTTGCAAATTGGCAATGCAAGCCTGCGCATAGCAATTGCAGGGTTTATGCGCAATGCCCAGCGTGGGTCTATTTGTACATTCTGGAGAGAAATCTTTTCTTCGTTATTATTCATAATAAATTCCTAACCACTATCTGGCACTTGCAGTAACAGCCATTGAGCTATAGGTTTCTTGCGAAATTTTTCCGATTGAATATAGCTGATTAAGAGACTCATCAAAGGTAATCATACCAGAGGAACGGCCAGTCTGCATCATTGATGCAATTTGACGAGATTTTCCTGTAGCAATCAGATTTGAAACTGCTGGAGTTACGAGAAGCAGCTCATTGCAAACTACGCGACGCTCCCCCTCTTCCTTTGCAGGAAGCAAGCGCTGTGCAAATACGCCACGAAGAACCAAAGACAACTGCTGACGAATGCTGTCTTGCTCGCCTTCAGGGAACACAGACACAAAACGCTCTATCGCACCAACGGTATCGCCTGAATGAAGGGTTGTAAAAACAAGGTGACCTGTCTCTGCTGCAGTAATTGCTGTACGCATTGTTTCAATTTCACGCATTTCTCCAACAAAAATTGTGTCAGGGTCTTGGCGTAATGCTTCAACTAATGCTGCATTAAAGCATGATGCATCGCGTCCAATCTGTCGCTGCTGAACAAGGCATTGCTTTGATTTATGTATATATTCAATTGGATCTTCAATTGTAATTATATGACCAGAGCGAGAGGAGTTAATCATATCAAGAAGTGTAGCAATTGTGGTGCTCTTACCAGAACCTGTAGGGCCTGATACAATCACGAGGCCATGTGTAAGCTTACAAAAAGAAGCTAGCTGCTCAGGAAGGCCTAACTGGCTGATTGTTTGAAATTTATCATCCAATCTACGCAGTGCTACACCATAGCCATTATTTTGCTTAAAAATATTGAAGCGATAGCGTGAGCCAGCAGCAGAGGTGACTGCTCCATCTATTGCCTGTGTGGAGGCGAGCTGCTTTTGATTTGCCTCATCGCTACCCTCTCCATTCATCTCGCGTAGCAAGCAAAGAGCAAGCTCTCTAGCCTCGCTTGCAGAAATGCTTGCAAAATTTGGTACCTGAATCAATTTGCCTTGAATGCGCAAATATGGTACCTCACCACTTGTGATATGAATATCTGAGGCAGAAAATTCTTCGCAACACTTGAAGAGATTTAATAAAACTTCGTTCTTCATAATAAAAATCCTGTTTGATGATATTGCTTTATTAAAGCATTATTTGAATTGTCCAAAGCTTTTGCTTATTATCGCTTGGACTGCGCACCATACCAATTGAATCAATCACAAATGGATACTTTTCATTTGCACACTTTTTAAATAAATCTGTCAATGCAGGATAAGTAGCTTCTATTGACATATTCCAACGCTGACAATCAGGATAATTGTTTAGTAATCCCATAGATGTGGCGTCTGAATCACTTGTGGCAATACGTGAGCTTGCCAACAGCTTAATATCATGCTCTGCCAATAAAGCTCTGAATGCATCAAGTCTTGCACCTAAATTTGAGCAAAAAGCACCACCACGGCAATTATTCTTGCTGCATATCTCACAAGCATTTTCTGTTATCTTATTTGATACTACAGGTGTATTATTATTTAATGCAGCAAGCTCTGCTTGTGCTTTACAAATCTGACTATTGATCAAAGCAAGCTCAGACTCAAGCTCATCCACTGTACCGAGTTGCTCAATGCGTTCATTATATGCACTGCAAGTTTTATGCAACTCTGCACCAAATGCCCAAGCATAAAATGCAATTATGGCAACAGGAAGTGCTATGAGGGCAAATATTTTATCACGCTTTGTAATTGTTAACATAGCTTATTTACCCTCCTTTGATTTAGCCTGAGAAGCTAAATATGCATTTACTGCATTTGCTTCATTGTATGACAAATACACATGAAATTCATTTTGTGACATAGCACGTGATTTTTGTGTAATTATTTCCCACCCATTCATACAAAGCTTATTCTTTGTGAGCATCTCGTAAAATCTCAGCTCAGCATCTTTATGTACACTGAACAGCTTTATGCAAACATCATTTGATGCAGGTGACTCTATTCCCTTCACAAAAGCAAAATCACCGCAGGAATAGCCTACAATTGTAAACATTGCATTCCAAGCGAAATGTCGTGCAGCAAGTTTTGTGCTGTTATCACCTGTATCAGCACCATTTTCCTTAAGCTTTTTAATCTCTCTGTTTAGTTTTGAAAGAGAATTGCGTGCATTATTGATTTTAGCGACAGGCTCCTCTAGCTTTGCTACCTCGCTTTGCTTTTCCTCTATGACAACCTTATCCATAAGCAAATAATGCAGACCGCAAAGAATTGCTACTGCAACAGCAACTCGTAGGAGCAAGCGCTTAAATGCCTCAGGTGAGAGCTCTAAAAAGCCAGTGTTAGCGCTTGTAATATCCTTCACAACAATTACAGGTTCAGACTTTGCAAGTTGCTCTAGGCCTGTAGCAGCTATCTTCTTTAGGCGAGCTTCCTTCTGCTCTTCTGATTCTTCTATAAATTGATTACCTGCATGCAAGATTGCCTTTAGCTCCACTGAGTTAGTGCGAGCCACTTGTACAAGATTATTAAATTCAGATGCTTCAATTTCTAATACAGAAAATTCTGCTCCACTTGAAGCATAAGCAAGCACAGCACTTTGAGGAACAATTCCTGAGAAAGGCTCTACCTCATAAGCAAGCACACCGCGAAGCTCCTGTGGAGACAAGCCTTGCTGCTGAGCTGCTGTAAGTGCAACCATCTGGGTAAAGCAATCTGCACTCAATAAAACAAGCTCTGCCTTCTTTTGAATTGACAGCTCATTCGCAAAAATTGCAGCAAGCACCTCTGCCTGTGTATTTGCAGCAGGGCGAGCAAACTGCACTAGCTTACCTTCTTTTGCAAGATAAGCCGTAACTACTGTACTACCGAGCTCTAAAATTATTTGCTCATTTTTCTTACAAATTATCTTCATTGCGTAATTAGAGTTGATGGAATTGTAATCTTCAAACGACATGCCTCGTAGGTGTTTTGTCCATAAGGCAATGGTATAAGCTCAACAGTTTGATACCAAACCCTACCTGTTGGCTTATGCTTAACAACTAAAGGATGTGTGCCTACTGGCACATTAGAAAAATCAAATTGAACACAATTACTTACTGGTGTTGTGGCAGGGTCTTGTTCCACAATTTTCACCTTTGCTTCGCCACCTTCTATGCATGGCAAATAAAGGCGAGCAACAAACAAACCGCCACCTGAAAGTGTATCTACTGGGACAGCTGCCCCTGCAGGAGTCTGTAGCTGCACCTCAATAGGAAGAGCTGCATAAGCATTAAACATAGCAGCACCATCGCGTTGTGCAGTCTCTTTAGGAGTAACAAATGCATCTGGGCGACCATCCTCACCAAAGTGGACCATGCCACCAATCTCAACCCCAGCAGAAACTACTGCATTTGAATTAACATCTACAAGGCGACCATTAAGCAGAGCTGCATCAGGAGCAGCCATCACATTACCCCACGCATCATGAAGCACACCTGTAGCTGTGGCTTTAGCTGATGACGACTTCAGATATGGGCCTCTCCAGCCAACGCCCAATCGTACCAAATCATCCATAGCAGAATCATAAGCAGGTGATGATGCACTACGCTCAGAGGAATTATTATCTGACAACTCAATTTGCTTATATGCAGGAAGCATACCCTGCTCCATTAGCTCTGTGGCAGCGTAAGCAACTCGCTCTGTGGCAGAGTCCTTGCCCTCAAGAAGTACAGAAAGAGATAATGGAAGACGACCAATTGTTCCTACAAAAGAAGCAGATGCACCAGCCTGTGAGCCGACAACAGCCTCTTTGATTGCCTGTAGTTCCTTTGCTGCTTGCTCATGTTTTTTATTTTGCACAGAATCCAACATATTCACCATTGCAATATTTGTTACAATAGCAAGGATTACCAGCACCAAAACTAATTCAATTAAAGTAAAGCCCTTATTCCTCATAGACATCCTCTCTGGAAATAAATAGAACAATGTCATCACCACGAGCTTTCACGCAAGGATGTCCATTATCATCAATAGTGCGGCCTGCAAGCAGAAGCATGCGATACTTTTCTTTGCTGCCAGAAGCATTGAAAAGCTCCTCAGAATAATCAGGAACTGGATTTACAAAGCAAGGAGTATCAAGCACACCATCTGGTCCGGCAGAAACAATGCGTGCATACTTAAATCTTGTGGCAGAGTACTCATCCTCATCAGCAGAAGCCGGATAAAGAGCCTCAACCACCTCAGCAGGAGGAATTTGAATTACATATGGGTTACCCCAAGGGTCGCCCATAGCCAATTCTCCTGGAATACCATAGGAGAAAAATCTTGTTCCACTGCCCTCTGCATCTGACAGTTCCTGCTCATAGCCAGCAGGGAAAAATCTACGCTCATAAAAGCTCTTATCGGCAGCAAAGCGCTTATCTGTTGGTTTTGGGAAAATAAAATCAGCTTTAGGCTGGCCTAAAACCAAGACTGGCTTCACATTACGAACATATGGGCCATTCCAACCACGCTCAGTTTGTGCATTAAAATTTGTGTAAGCAAAGAAGCTTGCACAAGATGTAAGTTCTTCTGCTGCAAGATCATCATATACACGAAAGCTCTTACTTCCGGAATCAGAACAAGTGAGCACAACAACATTTGTTCTGCTTAGCAAATTGTGTGTACGCAAGAAAACAGGAGTAAAGCCAGGCAAGTGCTGCATATCATTCAAATAGCTAGCAGAGGCATTTTGTGTGCCAACGATGGCACTGCGAATTGCCTGCATATCTGCTTCTGCAGCTGTATTTGTAGCTTTATCGCGCTGACCTTTAAAGCTGGCAATACCGATAGTAGCCACAATACCGATAATGGCTAATACTGCGAGCAATTCGATTAGCGTAAAAGCTGCTTTTTTGCGATTTGATGAAAAAACGTGCATATTTTGGTTCTTCTTATACTTATTATATAAGCTTAAACGAACCTACCCACAAAAAAGTTCATTTTTACCTAAAAACGGCAGTTGGAATAAGCGTGGAGGCTAGAAGTGCGAAGTTTTTGACAGGATTAACTATAATTTTGTTTGGATTTGTGCGGATGTGGCGTGCGTGTGGTGGCTTGATTGGTGGCTAGGTGCTGTGTGCGCGTGATGCATGATTCAATTATCTCGGAGCAGCCAGGCGTCGTCCTGGCTGTGCACCAAGATGATGTCTCAGGATTAACGTGTATTGGCTAGCGCACAACTAGTGAATAGATAATAGTGAATAACGAATAGATGAGGTAAAAATATTTAAAGGAGTGTGCTTAACTGGGGTGTAGGACGTCCCCGTCTTACAGAATAACTGGGCGGCATGGCGTCCTCGCCTTGCTGAAACTTTAAATAATCCCACACCGCATATATTGCTTCGCGCCGCTTCATATGCCGTAGGCAATGCTTCATGGTGCAACGCACCGCTTCATCCATATATGCCAGATGGGGTTGCCTCAAATTCCATGCGAGCACCTGTATATGGATTTACAAATGCAGTACGCCAGGAATGTAATGCCTGATGCGACAACTCAAGTCGCTCCCAATCCTCTGATGTCATTTCATGTGCTGCCATGCGTGCATAAATGGATTCATCTACGCCATAAAGCTTATCGCCTACTACTGGATAACCTAATGCTTTCATGGTTGCACGAATTTGATGTGGACGCCCAGTAATTGGCGTTGCCTCAACCACAGAATGTACACCATCTGTACTAATAAGTCTTAGCTCGGTAATGCACTCCTGACCTCTTTGCTCTATCTCAGAAAATACGCGTTTTTTACGCACGACAGTGCCACGCTCAAGCCAAATATATCCTTTAGCTGTATATGTTGACGGATGCTTCCACTCTCCCACAACTTTGACTAAATAATGCTTTTCAAAGCCAAATTCCATCAAGGTCTTTCCAAGTAATGAAGCACTTTCCTGACTCTTTGCCACAATCACAACGCCTGAGGTCTCGCGATCAAGGCGATTTACCATAAATGCATCCGGGAAACCATATTCCTGTTTTAATATTTCAATCAATGTATTGTTAAAATATCTCCCAGATGGATGACAAGGCAAATTGCTTGGCTTATTGATTACAGCAAAATATTCATCCTCATACATTATCTCTATGCTCTTATCAACCTCAGGCTCCTCTTGCAATGGAATGCGATACTCAATGATAGACCCTGCCACAAGCTGTAATCCAGACTCTGCCACATGACCATCCACAAATACACACCCTGCCACACAAGCATCAACAAAGCTCTCTTCTGAGTAGCTAGGGAAAGCATTCTTCAACACAGCAAGAAGGGTTTGTCCTTCTTGCTCTGCAATTACTTGAAGTGTAAGAATTTTGCTTGGAAGCCCAGATTCTCCCAAACTAATGCTGAGGGATGATGGCATTATGAAAGCTTCCACTCGTTTAGCTTACGATGAAGTGTGCGGCGACTGATTCCAAGTGCCTCAGCTGCCTTTGATTTATTACCACCAGCTGCATTTAACGCATCAAGAATCTTGCGCTTTTCCATTTCTGCCAGAGACTCCTCACCAACGATTGTTGTTTGAGGCAAGGCTGTTGTGGAGAGCGATACACCCTTTAACAGAAGTGCATTCTTGATATTTTCAGGTACATCTTCTGCCTCAAGAATCTCGCCACGAGCAAGCACAACCATCTTCTCAATGGTATTACGTAGTTCACGCACATTGCCTGGCCAATCGTACGCCTGAAGTGCAGCAATTGCCCCCTGAGAGATACCGGAAACATTGCGTTGATTTCGCTCTGCAAATTCACGAATGAAATGATCACACAAAATTGGGATATCAGAAGAACGCTCCTTTAAAGAAGGAAGGTTAATCTCAATAACATTTAAGCGATAATATAAGTCCTCGCGGAATTTGCCTTCGTCAACATATTTGCGTAAATCACGATTTGTCGCAGCAATAACACGAATATTAACAGTAAGTGTCTCTGCACCACCGACACGCTCAAATTGTCGTGTCTCAAGCACACGCAAAAGCTTTACCTGTGTGGCAAGGTCAATCTCGGAAATTTCATCAAGGAAAAGAGTTCCCCCATTTGCCATTTCAAAGCGGCCCTTACGTTGTGCCATTGCACCAGTAAACGCACCTCTTTCATGACCAAAAAGCTCACTCTCCAAAAGTGTTGGAGAAAGTGCTGCACAATGCACAGCCACAAATGGACCTGATGCACAATTGCTAAGCCTATGCATTGCTTGTGCTACCAGCTCTTTACCTGTACCACTTCCACCTTGAATCAACACTGTTGCTTGGCTTGGTGCAGCTTGACGAATCACATCAAACAAGCGCTCCATTGCTGGAGAGGAACCAATAATGCTCTCTAATCCATAGCGAGAATCAAGCTGACGCTTTAGCTCCTCATTCTCTTTCAGCAAAGATGCATGCTGAAGTGTGCGTGCAATAAGCATATCCAGGTGATCAAGATTTACTGGCTTGGTAAGGAAATCATGTGCGCCTTGCTTCATAGCTTCTACAGCTGTCTCTACTGAGCCATAAGCTGTCAAAAGCACGCAAGTTGTATTAGGATATTTTGAGCGAACCTGCTTCAACAATTCAATACCATCTTCACCGGGCATGCGAACATCTGAAAGCATTAAATCAATATGCTCTTCTTCCAGAATGCGAAGTGCTGTTGCTGCACTCTCTGCTGTAAATACATCATACTCACGAGAAAGTGCGCGACGCAAACCATCGCGTGTATTTTTTTCATCGTCTACAATTAAAATTTTATGTTGTTTTTTCATAAATTTTCTCAACCTTCTAAATGATTATTTTGGATTTGTCAGCATTCTTGTTTTTCTATTAGCGAGCGGCAAAATTATTCTAAAACAAGTACCTACGCCCTTCTTTGAGGTTACCTCGAGGCGTCCACCATGATCCTGAACAATTCTATCTACAATAGTCAATCCAAGTCCATTACCCTTTGCCTTACTTGTATGATATGGTTCAAAAAGAAGACGGAAATCTTCCTCACTGATACCACTGCCTGAATCCTTAAATGATATTGACAGATTTCTATCATCAGCTTCAAGAGTTATGTGAAGAGTACCTTTATCCTCCATTGCTTGAAGAGCATTCTTCACAATATTGAAGAACACCTGCTTCATTTGCTGAACATCTGCTTTTACTACTGGAATTTTTCCGCGATGCTCAATTGAAACAGAAATCTGATGCTCTTCAATATCGCTTTTCATTACCTTCAGAGAATCCTCAAGCACCTCAGGCATGTTGCAATCTGTCAACTCCAATGGGCTAGGACGAAGCGCACGAAGAAACTTTGAGATAATAAGATCAAGGCGTGACACCTCTTCTTGTGCAATTGTTACCAGCTCAGAGAGTCGCTCTCTATCTTCATCAGGAAGATATTTTAGTTCGCGATTAAATAGCTGAAGATGAATACCAAGTGCATTGAGAGGATTACCAATTTCATGAGCAACACTGGCAGCAAGAAGGCGAATTGCCTTCATACGTTCTGACTCAACAACTGATGCCTCCTCTGCACGATCACGTGTGATATCACGTAGGATACAGACAACGCATGGGCCAGTTTCTTCGCCAAGTCCCTCCTCTAAAGGAACTGCGTAAAGGCTTATAATTTTATGCTCTGGATTAAAAACCTCAATTTCGCTACGTGAGAGCTTTGCCCACTCTGACTCTACTCCGCCAGCAAGCTTATCCCACTCCACATCAGGAATATAGCGAGTAATTGGGCGGCCGCGCATACGAGAAATTTCAAATCCAAACAGCTGCTCTGCGGCACGATTTGCATAAAATAATCTACTATCCGCAGAAACTACAAGTACACCTTCTTGGATAGACTGAAAAATTGTTTCCAGGATTCCACGTTCACGGGCAAGGCTCAAAAATTGAGCTTGCAAATTTTCTGAATCCAGGCGATTAAGCTTTGAAACAAGCTTATCAATAAAATGAGATTGCGACGCCATTTCACACCTCCGTATATGAGACAAATTACGCCAATATTGTACACAAATATGCGACATTCTGTCAACACGAATGATGTTTATTTTAAAGAACACGGATGAGCATACACGAATGACGCTTTTTTTTAAAAACACGGATCTGCACTAATGGGCACGAATGATTGCTAACGATTGCTAGCGAGCGAGATGGAATAATGGGATTGCAAAGGAAGCGATGAGACTTAGCTCATGTGTTTTTTACAGACACTAACAAAATGCTCAAATATTTTGGCACCATCAACCGTATCCGAGCGTTGCTTTTCAAAGCACATACGCTCTGGATGCCATTGAACCGCAAAAACTGGAAGACTTGTATGTTCAATTCCCTCAATAACAGTTTCATCTTCTGAAAGCATTGTTATTTTCAGATTATCGCCAAGCTTTTTAATTGCTTGATGATGAGCACTATTGATTGGGAAAAATTCTCCATATAATTCTGCAATTACACTTCCCTTTTCTGCCTTTGCATTATGAACAAGATCACATTCAGAAGAAGAGTGTTCTTTGGCATTAACAATATCTTGATATAAAGTGCCACCAAAGAAAATATTTATAAGCTGACAACCACGACAAATCCCTAAAACAGGCTTACCTGCCTCAACAAAAGCCTTAAGAAGAGCAAACTCCTGTTTGTCGCGCGCCTCATCAATATTTCTTGAGCCATCCATTTCTTCATTATAATAACTAGGATGAATATCAGAGCCACCACAAAGCACTAACCCATCAAAAGAATCATCATACTCTTCATTTAAGCATGGAATAGCACCTACCTCTTTGATTGCATTGATATAATTTTCATTTTTAGGTTTAGCAGAAACAAGAATTTTTGGTAATGACATTGCAATAAATCTCCTTAACAAGTGTGCATATTGTAATTAAAAACAAGCATTTGAGTCAATAGATTATCACAAGCACGAATATTGAATGTAAGCGTGGAGGCTTACATACGAGGTTTGAAAAGAAAAAAAGGAGCAAGCCAAATTTGACTTACTCCTTTTTGTTTATAAATGCTTTAGTTTAACCTAAGCAAATATTACTTTGAGCATTCTTCGATAGCTACTGCAACAGCTACTGTTGCACCAACCATTGGGTTGTTACCCATACCGATTAGACCCATCATCTCAACGTGTGCAGGAACTGAAGAAGAACCAGCAAACTGAGCATCTGAGTGCATACGACCCATTGTATCTGTCATACCATAAGAAGCAGGACCTGCTGCCATGTTATCTGGGTGTAGTGTACGGCCTGTACCACCACCAGAAGCTACTGAGAAGTACTTCTTACCCTTGTCAACACATTCCTTCTTATATGTACCTGCAACTGGGTGCTGGAAGCGAGTTGGGTTTGTAGAGTTACCTGTGATAGAAACGTCTACATTCTCCTGCCACATGATAGCAACACCCTCGCGAACATCATCTGCGCCATAGCAACGTACAGCAGCCTTAGGACCATTAGAGAACTTAACCTCGCGAACGATCTCTAGCTTACCAGTAAAGTAATCAAACTTTGTCTGTACATATGTGAAGCCATTGATACGGCTGATGATATAAGCAGCATCCTTGCCAAGACCGTTTAGGCAAACCTTTAGAGGCTCCTTACGTACCTTGTTAGCTGACTTTGCGATACCAATTGCACCCTCAGCTGCAGCGAAAGACTCGTGACCAGCCAAGAAGCAGAAGCACTTGGTCTCTTCACGTAGTAGCATAGCAGCTAGGTTACCATGGCCAAGACCTACCTTGCGGTCATCAGCAACAGAGCCAGGAATACAGAAAGCCTGTAGACCTTCACCGATTGCCTCAGCAGCATCAGCAGCCTTTGTGCAACCCTTCTTAAGAGCAATTGCTGCACCTACTGTGTAAGCCCAGCTAGCATTCTCGAAAGCGATTGGCTGAACATCCTTAACGATGTCATATGGGTTGAAGCCCTTAGCCTTACAAATTTCTAGACATTCCTCAATTGAGTTGATGCCATACTTCTTTAGAACCGCAAGAATCTGTGGTTCACGACGATCATAAGATTCAAAAAGTGCCATAGTGCTTACTCCTTATTCCTTACGTGGGTCAATGCTCTTAACGGCACCATCCTCTGCAGAGGTACGGCCATACTTACCTGTAGCCTTAGCTAGAGCCTCATTTGCGTCCATGCCCTTCTTGATGTTATCCATCATAACGCCTAGACGAACAAACTCATAACCACAGATCTCATCATTGTCATCAAGGAAGATTTGCTTTACATAGCCTTCAGCCATCTCTAGGTAACGAGGGCCCTTAGCCTTTGTAGCAAACATTGTACCAACCTGTGAGCGTAGGCCCTTACCTAGATCCTCTAGGCCAGCACCAACTGGAAGACCATTCTCAGAGAATGCAGACTGTGAACGGCCATAAACGATCTGTAGGAATAGCTCGCGCATTGCTGTGTTGATAGCATCGCAAACTAGGTCTGTGTTTAGAGCCTCAAGTACTGTCTTACCGATTAGGATTTCGGAAGCCATAGCTGCAGAGTGAGTCATACCAGAGCAACCTAGTGTCTCAACTAGAGCCTCTTCGATAACACCCTCTTTGATGTTTAGTGTTAGCTTGCAAGCGCCCTGCTGAGGTGCGCACCAGCCTACACCGTGTGTAAGACCAGAAATGTCTTTAACTTCTTTCGCCTGTACCCACTTTCCCTCCTCTGGGATTGGAGCTGGACCGTGATTGCAGCCCTTAGCTACTGGGCACATGTTCTGAACTTCGTGCGTATAGATCATGTTTATTCCTTCGTTAACGATTCACACCTTTTTGGTGCTAAAATGAATAAGTTAATGATACCAAATACACAAAGTGTATTCAAGGAAAAACAAATATTGATCCAAAAAACGGCAGTTTAAGTAAGTGTGGTGGCTAGAAGTGCGAAGGGAAGGGACGCAGAGTGCGCAAAGGACGCGGAGGTGCGCTGAGCTCGTGTGGTGGTTCTGTGTGATACGCCAGCGCTTGTTGTTGGCTGTTGTTACTCTCGTTGGAGCAACGCCAACGGCCAATCGCTAGCGTGTATGACCACAAGATAATTGAGTATGGGAGTGTACGTAAGTGTGATGGCTAAAAGTGCGAAGTTTTTGACAGGATTAACTATAATTTGGGTTGGATTTTTGTGGATGCTGTGTGCGTGTGGTGGGCGTGCATGATGGCTAGGTGCTGTGTGCGCGTGGTGTGCGTGATTCAAACACTAGCGCTTGTTGTTGGAGGCTAGGGCGACGCCTAGCCGCTCCGAGATAACTGGGACTGCCAATCGCTAGCGTGTGTGATGCACCCAAGATGATGTTGCAGGATTAACGTGTATTGGGCTATCGCAGAATTAGTGAATAGATAAGGTAAACCACCGCATATATTGCGGAGCAATGCTTCATAGCGCGGAGCGCTGCTTCATGGTGCTCTGCACCGCTTCATCTAAATTCGGACACGAATTTAGGCTCTAAATGGCTCGTAGATGTTGAGAATTACGCGAGCTGTAGATGCAGCATCCTCCAGCGTTACGTATGGAGCACGCTTCTCCTGAATTGCAGCAATAAAATCATTTATCTGACCAGGATGTCCTCCACCATAATATTCCTTACCAAAATCCAAGTTCTCAGGCTTTGCAGCATCTGTCAAACGGCGAGTAACCTCTGCCTGAACCTCTGGATCTTTGAATTCGATTGAAAGAGGCTTATCATCACGAATCTCAACAATACCCTTTGTTCCTTCAAAGGAAAGTGTATTGTGCCAAATATGGAAGCTTGCTGAAGTTGCTTCAATTACGCCAAGTGCACCATTTGCTAGAGGAACAACAGCTGCAGCTGTATCGTCTGTCTCTATCACACCCTCGTGATTTAGATTACGAATCATTGCAACTGGCTTTTGATTTAAATCTGGTCCACCTGAAATCCATAGCATTTGGTCAATAAAATGAATTGCCTGGTTAATCAAAATAGAACCACCCTCACATTTCCATGTGCCACGCCATGCATCGCTCTTGTAATATTCATCTGTTCTCAAACAATAAAGCTGAGCACGTGAGGTTAAAAGACGTCCTAGCAGACCTTCCTCGACAATCGCCTTAAGTTCGCGATTAATTGCTGTGAAACGATGTTGAAAGATACCTGTAGCAACAAGCTCAGGATGAGCGTTAGCTGCAGCCATCATTGCATCAAGCTCAGGTATTGATGCTGCCAAGCATTTCTCGCAAACAACATGCTTGCCTGCATTAAATGCTGCAACAACAAGGTCTGAGTGAGTATAGTGCTCTGTGCAAATGCTTACTGCATCAATCTCAGGGTCTGCAAAAAGCTCTGCTGCATTTGTTGTGTAACGAGGCACATTATATTCCTCTGCAAGCTTCTTTGCACGCTCCTCTATGATATCACATACAGCTACAAGCTCTGCTCCTTCATTTGCCTGATAACATTTAATATGTGTTGGAGCAATTACACCACAACCAATTACTGCTACTCTTACCTTTTTCATATCTAAATTCTTTGCTTTATTCAGTTTTTTGAAATTTGTTTTATATTGCTAATCAACTAGCTTTCTTAAATCTTTAACACGGCGAGCTTTTCCTTCAAAGCGCTCTAGTGTATTTGGATTTACTAGCTCAATCTTCATGTGAAGACCTGTTGTTCCGAAGATTGCTGTATCAATGCGCTGCTTAATCTCCTGCATCTCGCGCATTGAGTCTGAGAAGAATTCTGGCTCCATCTCAATATATACGGTAATCTCATCAAGTGCCTTAGGGCGTGTTACCTCAATCATATAGTGAGGAGAAACGTCCTTAATCTGCATTAGTGCTGTTTCAATCTGTGATGGGAATACATTTACACCACGAACGATTAGCATATCGTCTGTACGACCCAAGATGCGGCTCATACGGCGTGTTGTACGGCCACATGGGCAATCGCCATCATCGTAGATTATACCAATATCACGAGTACGATAGCGTAAAATTGGGAATGCCTCACGGCAAAGTGGAGTAACAACGATTTCGCCCTTCTCTCCTGGTGCAACTGGCTCCAATGTATCTGGGTCAATTACTTCAAAGATATATTGATCCTCTTGGATGTGCATTCCATTGCGATATGCACACTCACCTGCAATACCAGGACCGCCACACTCTGCCATACCATAGTTATTCCAGCAGCGGATTCCTAAGCCAGATTCAATGCGCTCGCGCATTTCCTCTGTCCAAGGCTCACCACCAAAATGAGCATGCTGCAGTGCGATTGAGCTGCGTTCAATATCTCCCTTAAGAATATCGTCCATTAGTTTCAAAGCATAAGAAGGAGTACAAATCAAAACCTCTGGCTGTAGGTCCTGCATTGTCATTACCTGACGAGCAGAATTACCACTGGATAGAGGAATAATTCCTGCACCAACGCGCTGAATACCATTGTGCAAGCCAAAACCACCGGTAAACAAACCAAAGCCAAATGAAATTTGAACTGTCATTTCTGGTGTCAAACCACCTGATACAAGAAAGCGTGCACACAAATCTGCCCAACGCTCTACGTCAGATGCACTATATGCAGTCCAAGTAGGCTTACCTGTTGTACCACTTGTTCCTTGATAACGAGAAACCTGAGATTTAGGAATAGCTAAAAAACCAAGAGGATAATTATCACGCAAATCTGCCTTTAGTGTGAAAGGAAGCTTACGTAAATCTGCAAGTGAGTTGATAGAATCTGGAGTAATTCCCTGCTCCTTAAATTTCTCCTTATAAAAAGGCAATGTGGAGCAACGAGCAACCGCCTCCTTTAATCTGCTTACCTGAAGTGCCTCTAATTGGCTGCGCTCCATGCATTCAAATTCTGGCTGCCAAATTCTATTTTCTACGACTGGAATTGTATTCATAAAAACCCTTGGTTTTAACTAAGTATGTATAAAATTTATTTTTACGCCAAACAGGCGTACATATATGGCTTATTCAAACAATGCTTGTGATGTAAGAATCTTTGCACCAATCTTCTCTAGCTCAACAATTGCCTTATCTGCATCATCAAATCGGAATACTAGCACAGCATCCTGATCCTTACGGAATGAGAAAGCATACATATACTCAATATTTACGCCAACTGCACCTACTGCATCAATGATATCAGCCATACCACCTGGTACATCCTTTACCTGAGCAGCAATTACATCGCGTACATTAACTACATGACCAGCCTCTTCAAGCACAGACTTTGCTCTCTCCCAATCCTTAACGATCAGGCGAACAATACCAAACTGCTGTGTGTCTGCCAATGATAGTGTAACAATGTTGATATTTGAATTTGCCAGCTTACGGCAAATTGTATTAAGATGACCTGGCTTATTTTCAAGAAATAGAGAAATTTGTTTGATTTTCATAATATAACTCTCCTACTTTTTAATTTTACGATAATCTGTTACGCGACTTAATTTACCCTCTGAGCGTGGCAATGAATTTGGCTCAACGAGTGTTACCTTAATGCTGATATTGATAATCTTCTGAATTGCTGCAGCAATATTGCGACGCAATAGCTCAAGAGACTTAATATCATCACTTATTGTTTCAGATGTAACCTCAATCTTTACTTCAAGATTATCAAGATCACCCTCGCGGTCAACATAAATGTGGTAGTGTGGCAAAGCCTTATCAACAGACATCAAACCAGCCTCAATCTGTGATGGGAATACATTTACACCACGGATAATAAGCATATCATCAGAGCGAGCACTGATACGATCAATACGACGAATTGTTCTACCGCATTTGCAAACACCAGGAATAATGCGAGTAATATCGCGAGTGCGATAGCGAAGCATTGGTGTACCTGTGCGGTCAAGTGTTGAAAATACAAGCTCACCCCACTCACCATCTGGCAATGGCTCAAGAGTATCCGGGTCAATAATTTCTGGATAGAAGTGGTCTTCAAAAACGTGCAAACCTTCATGGCAGCCACAACTGGAAGCAACACCTGGACCAGAGATTTCTGTTAAGCCATAAATATCATGTGCCTCAATACCTGTTTCACACTCAATGCGTTCACGCATTTCATCTGTCCAAGGCTCAGCACCAAAGATACCATGCTTTAGCTTCATATCACGACGAAAATCAATACCCTTCTTCTGTGCTTCATCCATGAGGTGAATAAAGTAGCTTGGTGTACAAGCAATTACTGTAACGCCTAAATCACGCATAAGCATTAGCTGGCGATCTGTGTTACCACCGGAAGTTGGAAGCACTGTGCAACCACGCAGCTCACCACCATAGTGCAAGCCAAGACCACCAGTAAACAAGCCGTAGCCATAGGATACCTGAAGAATGTCATCCTTACCAATGCCATCCATAGCCAAAGAGCGAGCAACTCCATCAGACCAAACCTCAATATCCTTCTTTGTGTTACAAATAACAATTGGCTTACCTGTTGTGCCACTTGAACAATGGAAGCGAACTACCTCGCTCATTGGAGCAGCAGTTAATCCTAATGGATATTCATCACGAAGATCTGTCTTCATCATAAATGGAAGAAGCTTAATATCCTCAAGTGTCTTAATATCCTCAGGCTTAACACCTTTCTCATCCATGCGACGGCGTGTTAAAGGGACACGCTCATAACAAGTTTTTACAAGCTTTTTAAGCTTTGTGAGCTGGAGTGCACGCATACCCTCAGGAGACATAAAATCAGGTATGCTGACTGGGTCTACACCACTCATTGTATCAATTGGAAAGTTTGACATACTTTTTCCTTAAATTACTTATATAAAATTGATTAACGAAAAGTTTTCATATATGTAGAAAATTATATCACTATTTATGGCAAAACTGCAAGAATAAACCGAAATCTTGCAATTAAATAGGAAAAGCAGCCCTTAAAGTGAGTACAAGAGAACTTGGTTTTACATAAACATTTTCATTTACACTGGAGTTTTCCATCTACGAGACAATAAAGCAATTAAACATTTACACCCATTTTAATTAAAAATAAGCTCTTAACATTGTTTAAATATCAAATCATCCTTAAAAATAAAACTTTCTCATGCAGCAACATACTTGCTTATGCATCTCTTCGTCCCTTTTCTTCGCACTTTTAGCCATACCCAAAAGAATGCGATTGCAAGTAACAAAAAAAAGGCGGTCCGAAGACCGCCCCTTTTGTTATTACTTGCTCTTGATTGCAGCTTGTGCAGCAGCCAAGCGTGCGATAGGCACGCGGAATGGGCTGCAGGATACATAATCCAAGCCAATCTTGTGGCAGAACTCTACTGAAGAAGGATCGCCACCATGCTCACCACAAATACCTGTGTGGATTGTTGGACGAGCAGCCTTACCTAGCTTGCAAGCCATATCCATTAGCTTACCAACACCAACCTGGTCAAGCTTTGCAAATGGATCGTTCTCGTAAATCTTAGTGTCATAGTATGCACCAAGGAACTTACCAGCATCATCGCGGCTGAAACCAAATGTCATCTGTGTCAGGTCATTTGTACCAAAGCAGAAGAACTCAGCTTCCTTAGCAATATCATCAGCTGTCAGAGCTGCACGTGGAATTTCAATCATTGTACCAACCTCATACTTGAGCTCAGCACCTGCTTGACGAATCTCCTCATCTGCTACTGCTGTTACGATATCCTTAACAAACTTGAATTCCTTCAAATCACCTGTTAGAGGAATCATGATTTCTGGCTTAACATTCCATTCTGGATGTAGCTTCTGAACCTTAATAGCAGCACGAATAACTGCCTTTGTCTGCATCTTAGCAATTTCAGGGAATGTAACTGTCAAACGGCAACCACGATGACCCATCATTGGGTTGAACTCATGCAAGCTTGCAATGATTTCCTTAATTCTGGATACTGGCTTATTCTGAGCCTTAGCTAGAGTCTCAATATCAGCCTCCTCTGTAGGAACGAATTCGTGTAGAGGTGGATCTAGGAAGCGGATTGTTACAGGAGCACCCTCAAGAGCCAAATATAGCTGCTCAAAGTCATCCTGCTGATATGGAAGAATCTTACCTAGAGCAATCTCGCGCTCCTCAAGAGTATCTGCACAAATCATCTCGCGGAATGCAGCAATTCTCTCTGCCTCAAAGAACATGTGCTCTGTACGGCATAGACCAATACCCTCTGCACCTAGCTCACGAGCCTTCTTAGCATCGCGTGGAGTATCAGCATTTGTGCGTACCTTTAGTCTGCGGAACTTGTCAGCCCATGCCATGATGCGACCAAACTCGCCACCAATTGTTGCATCAACTGTTGGAATGATACCATCATAGATGCAGCCTGTTGCACCATCGATAGAAATCCAATCGCCTTCGCGATATAGCTTACCAGCTAGCTTAAATTCCTTGTTTTCCTCATCCATTACGATTTCTGAGCAGCCAGATACGCAGCATGTACCCATACCACGAGCAACAACAGCTGCGTGAGATGTCATACCACCACGAACTGTCAAGATACCCTGAGCAGCCTTCATGCCCTCAATATCCTCTGGAGATGTCTCAAGGCGAACTAGAACAACCTTCCCGCCCTTTGCCTTCCAAGCCTTAGCATCCTCTGCTGTAAATACTACGCGACCACAAGCAGCACCTGGAGATGCAGCTAGAGCGCGTGCGATTGGCTCAGCATGCTTTAGAGCTGTTGCATCAAACTGTGGGTGAAGCAATGTATCAAGATTTCTTGGGTCAATCATCATTACTGCTTCTTCCTCAGTGCGTACGCCCTCGTCTACAAGATCGCAAGCAATCTTAAGAGCTGCGCGTGCTGTACGCTTACCATTACGTGTCTGAAGCATGTAAAGGTGCTTGTTCTCAATTGTGAACTCCATATCCTGCATATCGCGGTAGTGAGCTTCAAGTGTCTTACATACATCGCAGAACTGAGCATAAACCTCAGGCATTACCTCTTCCATCTTTGCGATAGGCATTGGAGTGCGAACACCTGCTACAACGTCCTCGCCCTGAGCATTCATCAAGAACTCACCCATTAGCTTCTTCTCGCCTGTTGCAGGGTCACGTGTAAATGCAACACCAGTACCAGACTCGTCATTTAGGTTACCAAATGCCATCATCTGTACATTAACTGCTGTACCCCAGCTATATGGGATATCGTTGTCACGGCGATATACGTTAGCACGTGGGTTATCCCATGAACGGAACACAGCCTTGATTGCCTCAAATAGCTGTACTTTAGGGTCAGATGGGAAATCCTCACCAATCTTTGACTTATACTCAGCCTTGAACTGAGTTGCCAGCTCCTTAAGATCGTCTGCTGTCAGGTCAACATCGCTTGTGATGCCCTTACGCTCTTTCATCTGGTCGATAAGCTTCTCGAAATACTTCTTACCTACCTCCATAACAACGTCAGAGAACATCTGGATGAAGCGGCGATAGCAGTCATAAGCCCAGCGTGGGTTACCTGATTTCTTTGCAAGTACTTCAACTACTGTTTCATTTAGACCTAGGTTAAGAATTGTATCCATCATACCAGGCATAGAAGCACGAGCACCAGAACGAACAGAAACTAGCAATGGATTTTCTGCATCACCAAATTTCTTACCTGCTGAAGCCTCTAGCTTAGCGATGTTTTCCATAATTTGAGCCTGAATATCCTCGCCAATCTGTTTTCCATCATCATAATAGCGAGTACAAGCCTCTGTTGAAATCGTAAAACCTTGAGGTACAGGAAGACCGATTAAATTCATTTCAGCAAGGTTAGCGCCTTTACCACCGAGCAAATTACGCATTCCTGCATTACCTTCTGTTTGGCCTGCACCAAAGAAATAAACATACTTTGATTTGTCTGACATTTTTTATTCCTACTTTTAGGTGTTCTTACAATAAAATACAAATGTAAGAAATGTCCTATTACACCGCTTACATAAGTATCCGTTTCTATAACCTATTTATTATATAAACATTTATTCTTTTAATGATGAGGCAAATTCTAATATAGATTTGTACTATAGTCAACACTTTTTAACCTACGTATTGGTTATTAAACTCAAAAACGGCAGTTGGATGTAAGCATGGTGGCTAAAAGTGCGAAAAAAGGTACAGGATTACAGAATTACGCAAAATGGCAGGATTGCTAGGTTTTGTGGCTTGTGTGGTGGCTAGGTGCTATGTGCGCGTGATGCATGATTCAAAACACTAGCGCTTGTTGTTGGAGGCTAGGGCGACGCCTAGCCGCTCCGAGATAACGGGGACTGCCAATCGCTAGTGTGTGTGACACACCAAGATAATGCCTCAGGATTAACGTGTATTGGGCTATCGCAGAATTAGTGAATAGTGAATAGATAAGGTGAAAATTTTGGTGTGCATGCATAACTGGGGTGTAGGACGTCCCCGTCTTACAGAATAACTGGGGCGGCATGGCGTCCCCGCCTTGCTGCACACGTAAGCGTGGCGGCTGGCGTGCGAAGGGAAGTGACGCAGAGAGCGCAAAGGACGCGGAGGTGCGCGGAGCTCGTGTGATGCCTTGTGTGGTGGCTTGGGTGATACGCCAGCACTTGTTGTTGGAGGCTAGGGCGACGCCTAGCCGCTCCAAGATAACGCCAACTGCCAATCGCTAGTGTGTGTGACACACCAAGATGATTTCTCAGGATTAACGTGTATTGGCTAACGGTGGTATGGCTTGCACAAATCAAGAAGCTCGCTAAGCTGGGCTGTAGCTAAGCATACAACTGTGTCTGCGGCACCATAATAAATCTTTACCGTGCCATCATCCTCAGCTATCATTCCTCCTGGGAATATCACATCATTTCTAAAGCCTTTGCGCTCGTATTCTTCTGTTGGTGAAAGAATTGGATCATCACACTTCCCTATTACTCGCCATGGCTCATTCAAGTCTAAAAGCATAATTCCTGCCTTATAGCGCTTCTGCCACTTATCTTCCCAACCATTCTTGCCTCTTGATGTATCCTTATCTACAGAATGGAAAGTAGTCAGCCATCCCTTTTCTGTCTTGATTGGAGGTGCTGCAGGTCCAATTTTATCATTTGCGTATGCAACATCCTCTACACCTAATACAAGACGACTGTTTCCCCAATACTCTAAGTCCGGAGAATCTGAATACCAAATATCAAATCGATCACACCAACGAGAATATACTGGGAATGGGCGTTCGAGGCGGCAATATTTTCCATTTATCTTTTCTGGGAATACAACCATATTTCTATTATCAGGGACAGATAATGACTTAATCTGCCAATCTACAAAATCTGTTGTAGTTGCTATACCTCCACGAAGTCCGTGCTTTGTGTCTACAGCAAAGCAAATAACAACCTCATCACCTATAACTGTTAAGCGTGGATCATAGGCACGGATAATTTCTTCATCATGCCAAGCAATCCAAGGCTTTGAATGAGGTGTCCAATGTATTCCATCATCACTCTCCGCTATACCAATATTTGTTCCTGTAAATTTACCAGGACCATTTTCTCCATAGCCATAATCATTTCTGAAGAGCATCATATACTTGCCTTTATATTTACATACGCCGGCATTGAAGATTAAGGTTGCAGGATAAGGAATATCCTTTGCAGAAAGGATTGGATTTCCGATATATTTTTCCATAGCTTAAAACTTTATTCTATAATCAAATGTGAACAAAAAAACACATCTGAATTCTAGAAAAATGCTACTGAATTCAGATGTGTCTATCAATTAACTTATTTAACAACAATTGTTGTTCCTGGATTATTTAATGTACCATAGAAGGTTAATCCGTCATCACTCTTAGAAATACGGAAGTTTGGTGTAGCACTTACAATTGTTGGCTCAATAGCTGTTGTTGCTTGAATCAATGTATATGTTCCTGGCTTTTCTCCAGCAAATTCTACATTAACAACACTATCAGCACCTAATACGCTGCCACCAACAATCAAAGCTGCTGCTTCAGGCTCTGCTGTAAGCTTAAGTGTTGAATCAGCACCAAAGCTAATATCATTCACAACTGTCATTACGCCATCGTTCTCGCAGCTCATTGGGATAAGTGTACCACCTGCTTGAACTTCAATAGCAGTACCATCAGCTGTAAATGTGCCAGCACCACCAAATGCTGCTCCATTAGCAACAACTACAGGACCTGCTACATTTGACTCGTAGTATAAAGTACCTGCACTAACTGTTGTTGTACCACTAGTTGTATTTTCTCCACGAACAATCTGTGTACCTTCACCAATCTTCTCCACATTCAATATATTACCATAGAAGCGGCCACCAAAATCACCATCGCAATCATTATAACCGACAACTACTTTTGCAGAATCGCCATTGTTATAGGTAATTACACCATTACCATACAAACCATTTAGGCGAATTGTGTTATAC
>JAFPBK010000019.1 GCA_017424105.1 Kiritimatiellia bacterium
GAGGTAGCTCTCGCACCCTGCCACATCCAGCGGGAGGATGCCCCGAAGCATTAGATTCATTGATTGTTACTGAGGCAGATGAAAGTGATGGAACTCTGGCAGAATATTCTCCATTTGTCACAGTAATAACAAATGTTGATTTAGATCATATAGATCATTTTGATTCAGAGGCAGCTTTTGCAAATGTTTTTGCTAAAGCTGTTGTAGCTACGCAAGGCTTTGTCCTTTATAATGCAGATGCTGCTCGTGCAAGCAAAATTGTGGCAGAGTGTGATTGCTCTGCCAAAGTATTAAGTTATGGTGCAGAAAAGCCTGCTGATTTTGCTCTTAAGCTTGTTGATTATTCTTCTGTATCTCCAAGAGGCGAAATAATCACAGCAAATTCAAGCGCTTGCTTTACCCTTGAAAATATGCCTGGTAAGCATAATCTTTATAATGCGGCAGCCGCAATAGCCGCCGCCTCAGCATTAGGTGTTTCATTGAACGATGCCGCAACACTTTTATCAAATGTTGCAAGCCTTCCTGCGCGACGCTTTGAGCACTTTGAACATTGCACAAAGCTTTTCAAAATAATTTCCGATTATGCACATCATCCAGAGGAAATTAAGGCATTGATTTCTGCAGCAAAGTTGGTTCCTGCCAAAAGAATAGTAGCTGTATTTCAGCCTCATAGATATTCGCGTACAAAGAATTTTATTAAAGAATTTCCTGAGGCATTTATTGGCTGCGATGAGGTGATAATTCCACCTGTATATTCAGCCTCAGAGCCATTGATTTGTGGGGGAACAAATGCGAGCCTTTACGCCTCTTTTCGTAAGGCAAAGGAGGCAGACCCTGCCACAACGCCAGAGCCAATTTTTGCTGCAACGCTTGAATCAGTTTTGACATATCTTCGTTTTACGTTACGTAAGGACGATTTGCTTTTGCTTGTTGGTGCCGGAGATATTATAAAACTACTGCCAGAATTACAGCACCTCCAGCCAATAGAAGGGGAGTTGGTTCAGCTTGGCTCTTACGGCACAAAAGGATATGTCGTAAAGCTAACAGAGAACATTGATGAATTTGTTAAGGCAGAAGGACCAAAGCGTGTAGTTGGACATGGAACAAATCTTTTTGTTTCTGGCACAGGCTATGAAGGTACAATTTTGCGTTTGCCAAAAGAATATTCATTTATAAAAGCAATTTCAGAAACACAGCTTGAACTTGGTGCCGCTACGCCATCAGCCACAGTTTTGAATTACTGTAAAGAGCATGGATTGTCAGGATTGGAATATATGTCTGGCATACCAGGAAATGTCGGTGGTTGGCTGGCAATGAATGCGGGCACGCGTCAGGGTGCGATTTGTGATGTAGTAAAGAGCGTCACGGTGCTAGACCCTGCCACAGGAGCGCAAGAAGAGTTGTCTGTGGAGATGCTTGCTGCGGGCTACCATTGTTGCCCAGGATTGGTAGACAAGATAGTATTAAGTTGTGTGATTGAATTATGCAAGAGCACACCAGACGCAATTTCTGCAGAAATAGCTTCTGCAAAGGCGAAGCGCTTTGATTTTAGTGGCTTGCGTACAGAGGGCAGTGTCTTTCGTAATCCACCTAATGCGATTGCTGGCAAGCTTTCTGATGAAGCGGGCTGCAAAGGTATGCGCATTGGTGCTGCAAGGGTAATTGAGCAGCATGGAAATATTATAGCTACAGAGGGTGGTGCAACTGCTTCTGATGTGGCAGCACTGATACAGTGTGTTCGTGAAAAGGTTTACGATACACATAAAATCACCTTAGATCAAGAAATCGTGATGCTTGGATAGTGCTTGATAGTTATTTGATTGCATCAACAGATATAGCAATAAATAAACCAATAACAAGCGCTGGCGTTGTGCCTAAATTCGTGGCCGAATTTAAATGAAGCAGCACAAGTGCTATGAAGCGGTGCAAAGCACCATGAAGCATGCCTGCGGCATATGAAGCATTGCGAAGCAATATATGTGGTGGGGGTATTTAAAGTTTCAGCAAGGCGAGGACGCCATGCCGCCCAGTTATTCAGTAAGACGAGGACGTCTTACAGCCCAGTTATTCAGTAAGACGGGGACGTCTTACAGCCCAGTTATCGTGTAGGACGGGGACGTCCTACACCCCAGTTAAGCGTACACCCCAGAGATAAGCGATAGCTAATACACGTTAATCCTGAAAAATCATCTTGGTGCACAGCCAGGACGACGCCTGGCTGCTCCGAGATAATTGAATCATGCATCACGCACACACAGCACCTAGCCACCACACAAGCCACCACACTAACGCAGCACCCAAACCAAATCCAAACAAAATTATAGTCAATCCTGTCTAAAACCTTCGCACTTCTAGCCACCACACTAACGCAGCATCCAAACCAAATCCAAACCAAATTATAGTCAATTCTGTCTAAAAACTTCGCATGTTTAGGTGCAGTACCTGCATTTTTGGTCTTATATTTGCATCTCATTGCTACATTTTAGGAATGTTTATTTCGTATATCTTCGTTATTATTCCCGTTTTTTCGTATTGCCATTTGCAAAGCACTAGAAAAAGCAAATTTACTATAAAAATTATTAAATTTTCATTCAAAAAACTTGAATTCAAACCATTGATTTGGTAATATATGAGGTGAAATTTGTACTAGGACGAATCTTTTCGTTGTGTTTTGCACGCCAAAATATGCTGAAAATTTGTATGGCTTGGTGCATATTTCCAAACTAAAAACTAACATTAAAACAAGAACTAAAATTGGAGAAGAGACATGTTCTCAAAACTAATGAAAAAAACTATCGCAGTAGCTGCTGCAGTAGCTATGACATCAGTTATGGCTGCTTCAACAACTCCTTGGTGGTCTATCGATTTCGATAGCTATGCAGAGGGTAAGCTACCAGAAACTGAGGCTCAGGGTTCCTGGACTCAGAATGCTGATGACCTTTCTGTTATCTCAGGACAGAAGCTTGTTCTAGATACACAGGGTGAGGATCTAACATGGACACCTACACCAGTAGCAGAAAACTATGATTCTGTAATCCTTGATGCAGATGTAAAGTTTGTTGCTTCTGATGTTGAGCCAACAACAGGAGATATGCAGACAGCTATCTACCTAAAGGCTCTAGAAGATGGTTCTACAGAGCTTTGCGCATATCAGACAATTGATGGCGTACAGGTTTGGGATGAACTAAAAGGCTTCCAGATTGCTGATGGCGATACTTGCAATGTAAAGATTACAATCAAGTACAATGACGAGTCAGGCAATCCTATCGTTACAGTTACAATCGGTGAGACATCCGCATCATACGTAGCTGCTAATACAACTAAGAAGGTTGTTACATCTGTTTCATTCCGTGGTACAGGTACAATCGATAACTTCAAGGCTGATACAGGCATCGACGTAACATACGTTGCTTCTGTTGGCGATCAGCAGTTTGAGACATATGCAGCAGCATTCGAATACGTTGCAGCTAATGGCGGTAATCTAAAGCTAACTGGTGACTCTGATGAGACAAGCTTCGGCGAATTGACATTCAATAGTGATGCTACAATTGACCTAAATGGTAAGACAATTGAGGCATCTTTCGTTGTTGATAATGGCGCTCAGCTAAAAATTGACAACGGTACTGTTAATGCTCCAATGGGTTATGATGTTATTTACATCAAGAATGGTAAGGCAACAGTTGGCGCAGGTGCTGTACTTAATGCTTCTGACAACTGTGTTGTATTCATGAAGAATACAGCAGACGCTAACGCAGAGCTAGCTCTTGATGTTTATGGTAAGCTATATGCAACTGAAGCAGGTTATGCTGCTATCCAGGGCAATGGTCTAAACAAGGTAGCTTCTGAAATTTACATCGCAGAAAATGCAGTTGTTTCTCACGAAGCTGATCTAGCAATCTACCACCCACAGGTTGGTACACTAACAATCGATGCTGCTACAATCACAGGTACAACAGGTATTGAAATGCGCGCTGGTGATTTGGTTGTTGATGGTGCTACAATCACAGCTACAGGCAAGTTCGATGCTACAGCTAATAACAATGGCTCAACAGTTCTAGGTGCAGCTATTGCTCTATCACAGCACACAACAGAAAAGCCTACAAGTGTCGAGGTTAAGGCTGGTACTCTTGCTGGTGAATATGCTTTCTATCAGACAAATCTAGCTGATGGCACATCTGAATCAGTAGAAGCTACAATCGCAGCAGGCACAACAATCAATGGTGCAGTTGCAACTGCAGAGAAGGGCTTCGTAATGCCAAAGGCTGATGATGGTTCTTACACTCTAGCAACAGCAGACTTCATTGTTGCAGGTATGCCTTATGATACATTTGCTGCTGCTTATGATGCAGCTGCTGAGGGTGCAACTATCGAGGTTTACACAGATTTTGATGCTTCTGAAATTATCACAATTGAAAAGGGCATCAAAATCGAAGGTAACGATCACACTCTAACATCTACAGCTTCTCGTGCAATCAATATTGACACAACAGGCGCTGTAGTAATCAACAATCTAACAATCGTTGCTAAGGGCGACCGCGCAGTTAATATCATTAACCAGGCTTCAACTGTAACATTAAATAATGTAACAGCTACAGCTAAGAATAATGCTGTTATGATTGCAACTTCAGCTGGTGCAGCAAACGTAACAATCAACGACTCTGACCTAACAGGTTTGGCAGTTGTTAACGTTGCAGGTGCAGGTGCCACAGTTGTTATCAACGACACAGACATCACAAACGTTGATGCAAATGCTAACGAAAACTATGGTGCAATCACAGTTTGGACAAGTGCAGAGAATGCTTCTGTAACTGTAACAGGCGGTTCAATCACTGTAGCAGATGATTCAGTTGCTGGCTACGTATTCCCTGCAGATGGTGCAATCGAGGGTGTTGACAATGTTCGCTACATTGTAGCAACAATCGGCGATGCTGGTTATGATACAATTGAGGAGGCTCTTCAGGACGCTAAGGCTGGCGATACAATCGTTCTACAGCGCGATGTTACATCAAGCTCAATCATTACAATCAGCAAGGATATCACACTTGATGGTAATGGCAAGACTCTAACATCTACAGCAGCACGCGCAATCAATGTTGATGGTGCAAATGGTGCAACAATTGAGGACCTAACAATCGTTACAACTGGTGAGCGTGGTATCAACATCATTGGTGGTGCAACAAATGTTACAATTGACAATGTTGATGTTACAGCAGCAAACTATGCAGTTAACCTAGCTGCTTCAGCTTCAGGTGCAGTTGTTACAATCACAGATTCAACACTAACAGGTCTAAATGCATTTAATGCAGGTGCTGCAAATGCAGTAGTTACAATTGCTGGTTCCGAAATCTATAGCAATGACAATAGTGCAAACGAGAGCTATGGTGCAATCTCCTTGAACCAGGATGCAGCAGGCACACAGGTTGTTGTTACAGGTTCTCAGTTCTATATCAAGGATGACTCTGTTGTTGCAATCAATGGCGCAAGCGGTAAGGGTGCTACAATCACAATCGATGGCTCTTCTGATGCTGTTACAAGCGTGGTTGCTGCAATCGATGAAGCAAATGGCTACAGCAATCTATTCACTACATTAGCAGATGCTTTTGCTGAGGCTGATGCTGGTGAGACAGTTAAGCTAATCGCAAATGCTACAGAGGATGTTACAATCGCAGCTACAGCAACTCTTGACCTAAATGGTTTTGCTGCTTCAGGTACATTCACAATCACAGACGCAGCAGCTAAGTTCTATGCTGCTGAGGGTCTAACTGTTGCATCTGGCGTTGATGGCTATGAGGTAGTACCTGCTGATGGTTACTACTATTTACAGGAGAAGGTTGTTGAGTTCGCTCCAGTAGCAGTTACAGCTATCGCAATCAATGGCGATACAGCTGAGCTAACAATCGCTGGCGACTACACAGAAGTTAAGGTATTCTTCTGTGAGAACCTAGGCGATAAGTGGGATGAGGTTTCTGCAACATTCGCTAATGGCGTTGCTACAGTTCCTGCTACAACAGCTACAGGCTTCTTCAAGGTTGAGGCTCGTTAATCGTTGCTAAAACTTTAAGATAAAGCTTAAATAATAAAAGGCGTGGGCTTCGGTCCACGCCTTTTTACTTTTTCGCGAAGCGATCATTTTAATGTGCCAGCTAGAATAGGCGTGCGAAGGGAAGGGACGCAGAGAGCGCAAAGGACGCTGAGGTGCGCTGAGCTCGTGTGGTACACGAATGAGTGCGGTTTTTCAAGAACACGAATGTGCTCGAATTTGCACGAATGGGTTCTATCGAATTGGCTGTCGCAGAATTAGTGAATAGTGAATAGTGAATAACGAATAGTTAAGGTAAAAATATTTAAAGTGTACGCTTAACTGGGGTGTAGGACGTCCCCGTCCTACAGATTAACTGGGGTGCAGTACGTCCTCGTGCTGCACATATTTGACGTAAGCGTGATGGCTAAACGTGCGAAAAAAAAGGACGCAGAGAGCGCAAAGGACGCTGAGGTGCGCTGAGCTCGTGTGGTGGCTTGTGTGGTGGTTTTGGGTGATACGCCAGCGCTTGTTGTTGGAGGCTAGGGCGA
>JAFPBK010000001.1 GCA_017424105.1 Kiritimatiellia bacterium
CGAAATTTTGACGCTGCAATTTTTCCTCTTTTCGTGCCTTTCGTGATTTTCGTGGTTAAATTTCGCACTTTTAGCCACCATACTTACATATAATTTTGTGCAGCACGAGGACAATAGCCTAAATTCGTGTCCGAATTTAGATGAAGCAGCATGGAATGCTATGAAGCGGTGCAAAGCACCATGAAGCATGCCTGTGACATATGAAGCATTGCTTTGCAATATATCCGGTGGAAATATTTCTTAATATCAGCAAGGCGAGGACGCCATGCATCCCAGTTATTCTATAAGACGAGGACGTCTTACAGCCCAGTTATTGTGTAGGACGGGGACGTCCTACACCCCAGTTAAGTACACACTTTTATCTTTGCTCTCTAATTTATATGGGGACATCAAGACATAGGGGGCTTTTGCGACAGGAGAGCGGTATTTTCTAGCGCTTAAATAAATTTGTCCCCAAGGTCTCCTATGTCCCCATTGTCCCATAAGCGCTAGACTGCCTGTCTCGCGTCTTATCTTCCTTATAGCACGCCACGCTGCTTCATCAAATCATGTGTCCACCACAAAATTTAACACTATCTTCCCAAAAGTTCCAAACTCTATAATACTTCACCAAAATCTATATAAAACGCAACAAAAATGAAAAATGTATTTATTTCTTGGTGCAAAATGATATAATTGATTGTATAAACTGAATAGGTTTGTTTTTTTTATGTATTTTAATAAATTTTAAATGATAGCTTCATGGGAATAGTCTAAACTAGGAGAATATTTATGGATTGTAAGATTTGCGGAAAGCCAAGTGGCATGTATCCATTGTGCAAAGATTGTTTTAAACTTCGTGATGAAGGAAAGGTTGTGAAGTGTGAAACATGTGGAGAATGGCATCGTTCTGAATCCCCATGCAAGTGTACTCCTAGTCAGATACTAACAGAGAAAAAAGATGTTCCAAAAGAAGAAGTTTCAAGTAAGTCTTGTTTGCTTTGTGGAGCAAATTCAAACGATAAAGATGTTTGCAAGTCTTGTTATGTTGAAGTAATGAATGTCCTTAATGATTTAGATAAAAACAAGAAGTCTTGGGAGTTAAAAGACTATTATTATAATCTAAAGGCATTTATTGGTAGACTTAAGGATTATGATGAAGCAATTAAAAATTTGTATAAACTTTATGCAATCGCTTGGTTGCTAAAACGAATGCACGAGGATGATCAACTTGCAAATGTTGTAAATGCCGATGTTAAATTCTTGTTAAAAGGTATTGAAAGAATTAAAGGATTAAAACTTAATGAAAAACAGCATCAGAATGCAAAGACTATGATTGCTGTAGCAGATATTGAGAAGAATAGAGCATCTGATGGTCATATTTGTAAATCAGAAGGAGAGGTAATTATTGATGACATTTTGTTTAAAGGAAACGTTTGTCATGCTTACGAAAGACGTGTAAAAGAAATACCTTCTGATCAAGAGCGTTCTGTTATTGCGGACTGGTTTGTCCCATTGGGTGGTTTTGATGGAATCTATATTGAGTATTGGGGTATGGATACAAAAGATTATCAAGATAATAAAGAAGAAAAACTTAAATTATATAGTAAATATTCCGATGAGGTAAAACTTATTCAAATAGAAAAGCTTGATATTAATGATCGTCAAAATCTTGAAGATAGAATTTTTTCAGAATTGAAGAAATTTGGATGGCGTAGATAATATTGGAAGTCATTGTTGCCTTTATAATATTCGTCTAAAACTCTAGTTGCAATCCTAGTCTTCACTTCCTCTTTTCGTGTTTTTCGTGCCTTTCGTGGTTAAATTTCGCACCTTTAGCCACCACGCTTACATATAATTTTGTGCAGCACGAGGACAATAGCCTAAATTCGTGTCCGAATTTAGATGAAGCAGCATGGAATGCTATGAAGCGGTGCAAAGCACCATGAAGCATGCCTTTGATATGTGAAGCATTGTTTCGCAAAATATCCGGTGAGATTATTTAAAGTTTCAGCAAGGCGAGGACGCCATACCGCCCAGTTATTCTGTAAGACGGGGACGTCTTACAGCCCAGTTAACGTGTAGGACGGGGACGTACTACACCCCAGAGTTGTGCAAGACGAGACGGCGTGCACCCCAGAGTTATTTATATTTTTACCTCATCTATTCGTTATTCACTAATCACTATTCACTAATCCGCGATAGCCAATACACGTAAATCCTGAGACATCATCTTGGTGCTCAGCCAGGGCGACGCCTGGCTGCTCCGAGATAATTGAATCACGCACCACGCGCACACAGCACCTAGCCACCACACAAGCCACAGCATCCGCACAAATCCAATCCAAATTATAGTCAATCCTGTCAAAAACTTCGCACTTTTAGCCACAACGCAAGCCACAACGCAAGCCACAACGCAAGCCACTACGCTAGCCATCACGCAAGCTGCCACGCTTATTCTTGATATAATGAAAGAAAAAATAGTTTTTTTATTTTTAAGTGCCTTTTTTGTGTTGCATTTTATTCCAAGTGTATGCTAAAATCATTGGACACAAGTCAAAAAAGTTTAAATCATTAATCAATAAATAAGGATGACAGAGTAGTCATGAGTCAGATTGATACCCAAGCAATTCGTAAACAGTTCCAGCGCCACGATAAAGATACAGGTTCCTGCGAGGTTCAGGTAGCGGTGCTAACTAAGAAAATTGAACACCTAACAGAGCATCTTAAGACAAATCGTAAGGATCATGCTTCACGTTTTGGTCTAATTAAGATGGTTAACACTCGTCGTAGCCTTTTGGATTACCTAAAGCGCACAGATGAGCCACGTTACCAGGCTCTTATTAAGGAGCTCAGCATCCGCCGCTAATTTTAGAGCGCGGAAGACGAAAGCTGCCCAGAAGAAAAATTCTGGGTGGCTTTTGTTGTACTATTATCTATTGCCTCCTGTAAGTATTTGAGGCGATAGGCAGGGTCTCTAGCAGCGGTAAATGGTTCTCCATTTTGCTAGAGACATATTTTTTTATTACATACATTGTTGATAAAGTAGATACCCATCGTAAGCTATATATTTTTCGGTATTCTATTGTAGGGTAGTGCTTTATCATAATCACATAGGAATGAATAATTATGAAAGACTCAATTTCAGTAAGCACACAGCTAGGTGGTAAGACACTTACTATCGAGACAGGTTTATTGGCACGTCAGGCTGCTGGTGCAGTTCTAGTTTCACTAGATGATATTGTTGTGTTCTCAGCAGTAACAAATACAGATGAGCCACGCGAAGGCGTTGACTTTTTCCCACTTCAGGTAGAATATCGTGAGAAGTACTATGCAGCAGGTCGTTTCCCTGGTGGCTACTTCAAGCGTGAGTCTCGCCCAAGTGAGAAGGAAATTCTAACAGCACGTCTGACAGACCGCCCAATCCGCCCTCTATTCCCTGATGGCTATCACAATGATGTTCAGGTAAACAATACCCTAATGTCATGCGATGGCGTAACAGAGCCAGATTTCTTGAGCGTTATTGCTGCTTCTGCTGCACTACACATCTCAGAAATCCCATTCATGGGACCAATCGGTGCAGTACGCGTAGGTCGCGTAAACGGTGAATTTATTTTGAACCCAACTCAAGAGCAGCGCCAGAATGGTGATCTTGACCTTCTATACAGTGGTATGAAGGGCCGCTTCCTAATGATGGAGGGTGGTGCAAACGAGATTCCTGAGGCAGATTTCTTGGCTGCACTAAAGTTTGGTCAGGAAGCTGTAGAAAAGATTATCGCACTTCAGGAAGAGCTACGCACAAAGCTAGGCCTACCTGAGAAGGTAGTTGTTGATGGCGATGCTTGCAATAAGGAGCTACTAGAAGCTGCACGCGCTGAGGCAGCAGAAAAGCTAGCAGATGCACTAACAATTCCTGGCAAGCTAGAGCGTCAGAACACAGTTAATGACCTAAAGGCTGCTCTAAAGGAAGCTCTACTTGTTAAGTTCCCAGAGATGACAGATGAAGAGTTCCGCGCAATGTTCGATGCATTTGAAATCGAGACAGTACGTAAGAATGTACTAGAGCGTGGAAAGCGTATCGATGGTCGTGGCTTTGATGATCTTCGCCCACTTTATGGTCAGGTAGGTGTTCTTCCACGTGCTCATGGTTCTGCAGTATTCTCACGTGGTGAGACACAGAGCTTGGGCGTACTAACACTTGGCACAATGTCAGATGCACAAGAACTAGATGCTATTACAGGTGGTCCAGTTTCTAAGAACTTTATGCTACACTACAACTTCCCTCCATACTGCACAGGTGAGGTTGGTCGTCTAGGTACAACAGGCCGTCGCGAGATTGGTCATGGTAACCTAGCAGAGCGTGCATTGGCTCCAGTAATTCCAGCAGACTATCAGTACTCAGTACGTATGGTTTCTGAAATTATGGGCTCAAATGGTTCTTCTTCAATGGCATCTATCTGCGTTGGCACACTAGCACTTATGGATGCAGGTGTACCTATTCGTAAGCCAGTTGCAGGTATCTCATGCGGCTTGTTCACAACTCCAGATGAGAGCAAGGCAATCCTAGTAACAGATATTCTAGGAGCAGAGGATCACTGCGGTGATATGGACTTTAAGATTGGTGGTACTCGTGATGGTATCACAGGCTTCCAGGTTGACCTAAAGATTCGTGGTTTGACATGGGATTTGGTTGAGCAGGCAATTGAGCGCGATCGCGTTGCTCGTATGAAGATTCTTGACTTTATTGAGTCAATTATTCCTGCTCCACGTGCTGAGCTATCACCTTATGCTCCACGCATTGAGACAATCCAGATTCCAGTTGATAAGATTGGTGGCTTGATTGGTCCTGGTGGTAAGAATATCCGTGCAATCACAGCTCTATCTGGTGCTCAGATTGATATTAGCGATGATGGTGTTGTAAGCATCTTTGCTTCTTCTAAGGAGTCAATGGATTGCGCACGCCGTGAGGTTAATAAGGTTGCTGCAGAGCCAGAAGAGGGTATGCTTTATGAGGGTACAGTAACAGGTGTTAAGGAATTCGGTGCATTTGTTGAAATTCTACCTGGTATTGATGGCCTTTGCCACATCAGTGAGCTAAGCGATCAGCGTGTACGTGCTGTTGAGGACGTATGTAAGGTCGGCGATAAGATGTGGGTTAAGTGCACAGCAATCGATGAGCGTGGCAGAATCAAGCTAAGCCGTCGTGAAGCTATGAAGGAAATTGCAGAGAAGGATGCTGCTCAGGCATAAGCAATTTCTTTATTAAAAGAGATGTGCTGCAAGGATATTTCTTGTAGCTCATCTTTCGCATAAAACCAAATACGATGCCGATTGATTTTGCATTCCTGCAATTCAGTCGGCGTTATTTTCAAAAAGTAAGGATAATTAAAATGAAAAAGTTTTTTACAATGATGCTTGTTGCTTCAGTAGCATTGACAGGTTTGTCTGCAATGGCTGGTCGTACAGAGGAAGGAACATGGGCAGCAGGAACAAACTTTAAATATGATTCTGCAACAGTTTCAGGCCCTCATACATATTTAGAGTTTCAACTAGGTAAATTTACAAAGAAGGATGTTCTATGGGGTGCAACTGTAGATGTTACATCAGACGATTATGTAACAACTTTTGCTGCAGGTCCAAAATATGAGTGCTATTTTGATATGGATACACCATGGATGCCTTATATTGGCTTAGGTATTCAGGTTGCACATTCATCATATGATTTAGGCGGAAGCAAAAGCGAAACAGCTCTTGTTGGTGAATTGAATCTTGGTATGAAATTCTTCCTGACAGAGAATACAGCAATAGATATGTCCTTAAATGCATCTGCAGCAACTGGTGATATTTATGCAGATGAAAAGGGTATGACTTCAAATAATATCGATTTTACAATCGGTTTTGATTTCTGCTTCTAATTTAAATAATTTTTTTTTAAAATAAGTTCAATTGAGGATTAAAATGAGCAAGGTTTATAATATTGGTGTAATTCCAGGTGATGGTACTGGTCCAGAGGTAATTGGCGAAGGTATGAAGGTGCTTCAGGCTGCAGCTAAGAAGTTTGGCTTTGAGCTATCCTTTACAAAGTATGATTTTGGTGGCGAGCTTTATATGAAGACAGGTAAGCTACTTGATGATTCTGATATTGAGGAGCTAAAGAAGCATGATGCACTTTATCTTGGTGCTATCGGCCATACTCAGGTAAAGCCAGGTATCCTAGAAAAGAATATTCTTCTAAAGCTACGCTTTGAGCTAGATCAGTACATCAATCTTCGTCCTATTAAGCTATATCCTGGTGTAGAGACACCAATTAAGAATAAGGGACCTGAGGAGATTGACTACGTTGTAGTTCGCGAGAACACAGGTGGTATGTATACAGGCTGCGGCGGTGTAGTAATGAAGGGCACACCACATGAGTTTGCTGTTCAGGAAATGTCATATAGCCGTCATCAGGTAGAGCGCTGCCTACGTTATGCATTTGAATTTGCAAAGAAGCGTCACACAGCAGAGAATCCATGGCGTGGTTTGAGCGCAGAGGCAAAGGCAGCAGGTAAGACAGCTCGCTTGACACTTTGCGGTAAGACAAATGTGTTAACACATGTATTTGGCTTGTGGGAGCGTGCATTCCATGAAATCGCAGAGGAATATCCAATGGTTGAGTGCAACTATTGCCATGTTGATGCAACAACTCTTTACATGGTTCAGTGCCCAGAGATTTTTGATGTTATCGTAACAGAAAATATGTTTGGTGATATCATTACAGACCTAGCAGCATGTACACAGGGTGGTCTTGGTGTAGCTGCTGGTGGTAACCTAAATCCAGAGGGCTTGAGCATGTTTGAGCCAATCGGTGGAACAGCTCCTCTATGGACAGGTAAGAATGCAATCAATCCTCTTGCTGCAATTGGTGCTGGTGCAATTATGCTTCAGACTCTTGGCGAGAAGGAAGCTGGTGATGCTATTGAGGCAGCAATTGCTCGCGTAACACCAAAGATGAAGAGCCAGCTTGCAAATGAGATGGGCTACACAACTACAGAGGTAGGCGATCTTGTTGTAGCAGAGCTATAATAAAGCAAGTTTGTTTAGCATATATTACAAGCCCATTCGGTCAGTCCGGGTGGGCTTGTTGTTTTATCTAAATTCGTGTCCGAATTTTGGCACAACTTTGTGTTGCATGCCGTCCCGTCTTGCACAAAGCGTGGTGGCTAGAAGTGCGAAGTTTTTGACAGGATTGACTATAATTTGGATTGGATTTGTGCTGATGCTGTGGCTTGTGTGGTGGCTAGGTGCTGTGTGCGCGTGGTGTGCGTGATTCAATTATCTCGGAGCAGCCAGGCGTCGCACTGGCTGAGCACCAAGATGATGTCTCAGGATTTATGTGTATTGGCTAGCGCATGATTTCTAGGGAGTACGCTTAACTGGGGTGTAGGACGTCCTCGTCCTACACGTTAACTGGGCTGTAAGACGTCCCCGTCTTACAGAATAACTGGGGTGCAGTACGTCCCC
>JAFPBK010000020.1 GCA_017424105.1 Kiritimatiellia bacterium
CTCAGAAAATTATGCAGTTGGAAGCTCTGCACATGAGGCTCAGCAGCTTCTAATCAGCCGCATCATAGAAGGCTTATTAAAGCAAAATCCTTCGCTTGTAAAGATGATTGGTGGTGTCGGTGGTGTTGCTACAAATAAAAGCAATAAAAAGAGTGGTCATAGCTTTAACTCTTTGCAGTCACTTTCTTCATTAAGTTTGGAGCAAGCGTCTGATTCTTCTTCTGATGAACTAAGTTCATCTGCCGCTGCGTTACTTCCTACAGCAGAGGATTTAGCACGAGGTGTATTGCGCAATTTTATTTTGGCCCAAGGATTAACTAAACCACGAAACCTTAGCTCTTCAGAGCAGCAGCATCTTTCTCTTTTAGCAGTTAAGCTTAAAGAACTGGCTCATGGCATAGCTTTGCTATGGGACAGCTGCATGGATCAATTAGATAATGTAGATGAAGCTACTGCGATTGATGTAACAGAGCAGCTGAATTGGCTTGTGTTCCCAGGTTATATGCGCAGTGTCCCAATGAAAAATATTTCTCAACTGATGCGTTATCTTGAGGGTGTAGAGACGCGTCTGGCAAATGCACAGCTTAAGCCAGATGTTGAGGAGCGCAAGCTACGCGAATTTGGAATTGCGTGGCAGCGTTATATTGAGCTTTATGCGAATGGTGCGCGTCCTAGCTACAATGAGTCGGCGCTTCAGGCATATCGTTGGGGAGTAGAGGAGGCACGTCTTGCATTATGGGTGCCACGCCTTGCCCAATCTGGTTATTCACTTAAGCGCCTCAATGAGCTTTGGCAATCTGTCCTGATTTCATAGCCATCACACAAGCATTCGTGTTTATTTGTCCATATCCGTGTTTTCCCCCTCCCTACACACTCCCATTTGTGTTCCCGAAATTCCGGTCAATAGACAAAGTAAATGCAACTAGGCAATTCGACAGATTAAATGCAACGCATAACTTTAGAGGTAGTTGCATTTAGTTTGTCTTTTCACCTTTATTAAATATTATAAAAATACCTATTCACGGGTGCAAAGAGTGTTTTATGCAGATAAGGTAGCAAATGCTACCTGTTTTAAGTTGTTTTTGTAAAATTTTAAATATTCATCCAATCTATTTGATTTTAATAAAGTTCTTAAAGGGAGGAGAGATTTTACACCATTTAACGACCAAATCATTCCTGATTGTTTAAAACGCTGACAAACAATTGTCTTACAACCACTTTCAATTACTCCCGAACCAATAAACCATCCATTAGCACTATAAATATCATATTTCATACTATCTTGATTTTGTCTATAGTAATTAAAATCACTCCGTGCCTCCGTTCCTCCAGAAAACCACACTACGTGTGCTCCGCGTTTCGCCGAAGGCAAGAGCCTCAGCGACAATACACTTATTCGTGTACTGTGAATGCTAAAGAAAATATGGTTTTACTTTTTTTATGTTGGTTTGCTATAATTTGTGTCATGAAAGCAACTGCAGCCATTTTATCAAAAAGCACACAGACAACAGCACTATATTATGTCCATTGCTACCACATCAGGAGATAGCGAATGGAATTAATGTTGTTAGTTGCTAAATATGGAGTAATAACTGCTGCGTTTCTTGTTGTTGCAAGCTCTGCCTCAAAGGAGCTAAGCCTATTATTTGCAAGAATCCGCAAGCAGAGCAAATTTGTTCAACTTTGTGTATTCGCATTTATTATGACAGCTGTAGTCTATGGAGGGTCAAAGCCATCAACAAATAGCGTCACCACAAGCACTGAGCCATTGAATGGTTTTAATTCAAATGTTAGCTCAACGCACTCTGCCACCACAAGCACACCCACATTGCCACAATGGTATATAGAGCATGGCTACCCAACCACCGATACCGACGCCGATGGCATCCCAGACGTATGGGAGCATTGGACACACACAAAACCAGCTTCCAATGATGCTCTTGTCGATTATGATGGCGATGGTGTGGACAACATTACAGAATTTATGTATATGTGCGACCCAATCCGCAAAGACACAGATGGTGATGGGCTTGATGATAGGATGGAGATTGATGGTCTGACAGCTGGTATTGAGGGATTAAACCCAGTGGTACGAGCCACATTTGATATTCCTGAGCCAGACTTAGATAGAGATGGTATTACCGACCTTTGGGATAATAGCGGTTATTATTTGTTTAGAGACACGAACAATGATGGCTTTGATGATGTATATGCAAATAATATGCCTGCAGCAAGTCAGTATAATTTTGATGTGGCAGTAACAATAACTACTACTCGTACAGCATTATTAAGTAGTGAGTTTGGAGATATACTTATTGC
>JAFPBK010000021.1 GCA_017424105.1 Kiritimatiellia bacterium
ATATGCGGTGGAATTAAATTATGTTTCAGCAAGGCGAGGACGCCATGCCGCCCAGTTATTCTGTAAGACGGGGACGTCTTACAGCCCAGTTACCGTGTAGGACGGGGACGTCCTACACCCCAGTTAAGCACACACTTTTATTTGTTGCTCTCAATTTTAGGTGGGGACATTGAGGACATAGGGGACTTTGGCGACGGGAGAGCAAAATTTTCTAGCGCTTAAATAAATTTGTCCCCAAGGTCTCCTGTGTCCCCATTGTCCCCTAAGCGCTAAAATTTTATGTTTGCGATAGCCAATACACGTAAATCCTGAAAAATCATCTTGGTGCTCCAGCCAGGACGACGCCTGGCCGCTCCGAGATAATTGAATCACGCACACCACATACACAGCACCCAGAAATCCTGCCATCCTGCACAATCCTGTACCTTTTTCCTCGCACTTTTAGCCACCACACCAGTGCGATAGCCAATACACGTAAATCCTGAGACATCATCATGGTGCTCCAGCCAGGACGACGCCTGGCCGCTCCGAGATAATTGAATCAGGCATCACGCGCACACAGCAACTAGCCACCACGCAAGCCACAGCATCCGCACAAATCATGCGCAATTCTGTAATCCTGTACCTTTTTTCGCACTTTTCGCCATCACACAAGCTCAGCGCACCTCCGCGTCCTTTGCGGCCTCTGCGTGCCTTTGTTTCGCGTGCTAGTTAATTAGAATTGCTTTGTTTCGCCGCTCTCCAGCTTGCAAAGCTTTCCATCTCTGTCAAACCACAAGGTCTTAAGTGTTGGATTATAAATGATTCTGCCATCTGCACTGTAAACTAATGAGCGATAAGCAGTGACGTAATCGTATATCTCAATGTTTGTGGCATAGTAAATATCATCCTTGCCACTGAGCTTCTCACAAATTCTATCAAGCAAATCCCAGTTTTTATCATTATCAAATTCAAAGGCATGTCCCCAAAGATAAAACAGACGAGGTGTTCTCTGTGATATGTATAGACTATCTACCTTCATATCTAAAAATTTATCAATGTACTCCATTAGCTGAGGTGTCTTGTGATGAGCTGTTGGAACCCAATTTAAGAAATCCTCTGGAAGCTCAAAGTTGTCATTGTACCCGCCAGTTGTACGAGCATAAACAATTTCAAGCTCCTCAAGGAATTGCTTGATGCGCTCATAAGCAATTGGTACGACTGTCTTATTTACAGTACGATCTGGGAATGCCATTCCTCGTATAATTAAACCAAATTCCTTTTCTAAATATAAACGACAATTTAAAACATCCTGAATGCCTTCAATGCTTCTTGCCACATCAAGACCACGATGCCAATCACCATGTGTAGCCACCTCGTGTCCCTTCCCCAAGAGTTCATTACGAATAAATTCTTTTGTTAAACCTTCTTCTGATTCAACACGTGAAGCAATAAGATTAAATGTACATTTAATTCCATATTTATTCAATGTCTCATAAAGACGTGCATCTGACTTTGCTCCATCATCATAGCTTAGTGTAAGTGCCTTTGTTAAACCATTTGGCCAACGCATAAATTGATATTTCATAATTTTCTCCCTATATTCTGATATCTTTTTTGTAAAATTAAAAATTAAACTTTTGTGCAGAGTTGCTGGAGTCCAGCAATTCCACCAATGTGCATAATTAAAGGATGATAATTTAATTCAGTACTCCAAATGCTGTCGTCAATACCTGTCATATCAACTTCAACAGGTGTAGCAGTCAATGCTGCACCTGCCAATGCTACTGGCACAGCTGAACCTTCAGCAAATATGCGAATATTTGTGTAGCCTTGCTCGCGTAATTGCACAACATTTGTAATAACATCATGAACACGCATTGAGAAATATGATTCCTCAAATGCTGTCGAATAATTTGCGTGCGACTCAGAACCATCATTATCGCGTATCGCATATTTTAATTGCCATGCACTGCAACCAGTACCAAACAGCTCTGCAATGCGAAGCTTTTTGCCTTCTTCCATTGCCTTTTTGATGCAAGATGATTTACTGCCTGAACCAAAATATTCTTGATAACCAGCATCTGTAACAACTAATGTAATTTCATCAGCAGTCGTGCACTTATCTGATGTAATGTCGATTACCTGAATATAATCTCCTACTCCGCGACGTGACAATGTATAAGGACGCACCTTGCCACCTGCAACGCCCCATCCTTCTGTAGGTCCTAACACGCGATAAACAACATCGTGTATTTCGCCCCTGCCATCATCAAGAAGCTGACGAAGTATTTCAAGTCGCTCTTGCTTAAATTGTTCAGGATCTGCATCACCAACATCAAGCACATGTGCATTATATGCTTTATTTAAGTTTTCAATTGCTACAGAAATTGTAGTGTCGGTTGCTTTCTGTGGCTGCACACCATTATGCCAAAGCAATTCAGGTGCAGGAGGTGGAATATTCTCCTCCTCTATAATGTCGCCAACTTCTTTACCCATCAGATGACGCATAAAGAATGAGTATACATGCTGACGCGTACGCTTATTGTAATTATGCTCATCGTCGTAATAAAAATGCTCAATATTATGTTCTGCAGAAAATAGTTTATAAATTTTCTTCAAGCGAGGAATCTCATACTGCGGATTGAGATTTGTCCAATCTCCTGTTACAGCAGGAAGCATAACAGGACGAGGAGCAAGTGATGCAACAATATCAAAGCTTGTTAATCCTGTAATACGCAAAAGAGGTCCCTCCTCACATGCACAGCCACCTTGAAAATGTGATGACAGCATACATACTGGTACAGAAACCTTTATGCGTTCATCTAAAGCTGCAACAAACCAAGTCTGTGATGCACCGCCTGATGTGCCTGTGCAGCCGATGCGCTCTGCATCAACCTCTGGGCGTTCGCAAAGAAAATCTACGGCTTTAAGGCTATTGAGGGTTTGCAATCCAAATGGTGAAATGCCAAGCAAATCACATTTGTCTCGCATTGCTTTGCTCCACCAATGAGAGAAATCATTATTATCATTAAAGCCAAGCATATCGTAGGAAAATACAGCAAAACCTAATCGTGCAAATTGGAAGCAACGCATAGATACGCCACCACTCTCCTCATGATGAACGCGTCCATTAGTCCAATGTCCATGAGGACAAAGAATGCCTGGCACCTTATTTTGTGGGGAAGCATCCTTTGGTAAATATAAATTACCTGTAAGCTTTAAGCCAGATAAAACTTGAGCTACAACATCAAATATTCGCACCTCATGATATGTATGCTCATTAGTTACTTTATATTCTATTGCACCAATTTTCGGCATTGGGTTTAAGCCTGCTGAAAGCAGCAGACGGTCACGTACAAATTTACAGCGTTTTTTATATTCTTCAAGTGAATCAGGAACATAAGCATGGGTAGCAAAGCTGCATGAGCCCATGCTTACAACGCGACGATCTACAAGAATTGGATTTCTTTTTTCAAGATTAGGTATTTGATTTTCCATGATATTATTCAAAATAGAGATTTTTGATAGAGAGATTTACTGCTGGGTAATCTGCTTTTGGATTTGATCTGCTCTTATAGTGGAAGTAGAGCTGTCCCATCAGATTACCCTGCTCTGCTGGCTTGCCTTTCAAAGGAACGCGAATCTCCTGCCATTCGTTACCACCAGAAATAATTACATCTCTGATTGTTTGACCTTTCCAGCCAGCATTTGGAATATTCAGTTCCATTACAATATCTTTATCTGACTTTGCCATAAAAACAAAGTCTGAGCGTTTGCCTCCTTGTGGTGGAGGAGTAAAGAATATTACGCCAAATGGAGCCTTTGCTTGTGCTGCTTTATAAGCATTGAAGCTCATATATGCACCTACGCCTTCGGATGCTGGCAATAATCCAATCTTGCCGCCATTTCCATCGTTAATTTTTCCAGATACTTTCGTTAGGCGGCCCTTATTGATTTCATATTTTACAGGAGCTACAGGCTTTGGTGTATCTAGCACAAACACCAAATCCTTGAATAAGATCTCAGCAGCAGGATATTGATCTGCCTTAATTGTTTTAGATTTATGATAGAAATAAATCTCTTTATGCAGATTCCCCTTCTCTGCTTTTGTGCCTCGCAAATCAATATGTATTTCCTGCCATTCGTTACCGCCAGAAATTACAAACTCCTTATTTGTGGAGCCTTTCCACCCTTTTTCTGGCAGCTCAATTCTTAGGAAATCATCATTCTTTGATTTTACCTTTAGCACTAGCTCTTTTATCTTTTTGCCATTAGGTGGATTGTAGAACATAACAGCAAATGGTGCTTTGCCATTGCTTGGATGAGAAGCAAATTTTAATGTTGCTCCTACAGCACCTGAAAGAGGCTCTATTGAGCCACCATTACCCTCTTTAATTCCTGAAGAGAAGCGCTGGAAGTTATTTTTATCAATTGGATATGTTGATGGTGCAGCAGAAGCAGATGCTGTTGTGCTTGGTGCACCTGGCAGCTCGCCTGTAATAGCAAGTAGCAATGGAACAGCATCCTCAGCCGCTTCCCACTCATTCTTACCAGCACGAAATGCTTCTGCTGAAATAAAATCAATTGTAGTAATCTGCTTATTTGGATTTGGATTCTTCCAAGTTGTAACATATGAGCAGCCACTCATTCCATCACCTACTGGAGCAAGGATGCCAACCTTTGCCTCAGGCAAATCACGCTTGGCCATCCAGTCGCCAATATGTACACCAGAAGCACATGTGAATACTTGTGATGTGCCATCTGCATAATTGATGCGATAGTGGCAAGCTGTGCCTTTAAAGCACCAAGCTGCTGTATGCAAGAAATGAAGCTTTGCAAATTTTCCATTTACTTTGATGCCCTTTACTATTGCTGGGAAATAGCTGCGAGCAGAGCCCTTTAGTCGGATACAGCTTAAGCCATTATTTGTGGCAGGGTCTATTACATCAAAAGGAATGCCAGAAGCGACCTGAGTTCCTGTTGGAACATTCTTAAAGTTCTGAGGGCCTTGATCTGTCCAGCCTCCCTTTTTATCTGCATCTACATCATCAGCAAAGCCAGCATTTGCATAAGGACGCAAATCAATTTTCTTTGCAAACTCTGACTTTAATGAACCTTCGGCAGCGGCACCACCTGACATTGCAGCAACATCAGATACTAGGTTCTTACTCTCAAGTAAGTAGCGAAGAATATTCTCCCAGTAGGTTGCTGCTGCACTGTCTTCTTTGTAGCACCGCAATACTTGCAATGTATTGATGAAGACTCTGCCACTGCCATGTGTGGCTTCAACAATTGCTGAACCAAAGTTGTGTGGAGAGCCAATAGTTGGTCCCTTTGATGCAAGGCTTGCCTTCCAATCAAATGGTGAAATATAGGTCTGTGAAACAAAGCCACCGCCTGCATTATTCCAGGTTTCAAATTGCTTCCATGACAAGCCTTTGAAAACTGGATGGCCTTTGTAAACCATATCAACAAAGCTGCTATCATGCTTGAATATAGAAATGCCGCCTGGAAGTGCTGTCATTGGGTTATGCTGCTCCATAACCAGAACAATACCACCAGCATTCAAATAATCAATAATATCCTTTGAGCGACCACGGAATACTTGCTCTGTGGCATAGTCAGGAGGAACAATCAAAACGCTATTATTTACAGGAAGCTCTGTTGCTTTTGCAACTTTCTTGTATGGGATACCATATCGTTCAAGTGCTTCTGCAACAATTGCTGTATTTTCCGGTGCAAGGTCTAGCAAGTATGCTGAGCGAATTGGTTTGATAGGAGCAGTCTCTGATTTTGAAATAAATACATCATAATAATTTCTGCCAACCTCTTTACCTGATGCATCGTCAAGAGCAATCACAAGACGATATTCTCCAGAGGCAACCTTTGGCACTGTCATTGATACGACTGTCTTTTCACTATGACCAAAATCTGGCACATTGATTGAAGCAGGTGTCAGCTTCAATTCTGCTACTTGTTGCTTATCTGAATACAAATATGCCTTTAACTTTGCATTTGGATATGGCTTATTTGACACATTATGTACTGCAGCAGCCAACTTTATTTGTTTGCCACCAAACAGATTGCGTGGAACAACCTTGTTGGATGTACGAAGCATTGGATAAACTGGTTGAGTCCATAGCTCAACCTCATCAATTGCTCCTGTGTACCAAGGAGCAAAGCCACGCATACGTGAATCCCAACGAAATTCGTCAAACACGCGGCGACAATAATAGTTTCTTGCCCAATATTCAAAATTCTTTGTATTGATGATATCAAGTGGTGAGCAGCCCATAAATCCGACAATCTGAGGAGCTCCCCATGAGAAGTTACGCTTAAAGTAACGGCCATACTCACTGCGATCACCTGGCTGATAATTTGGATCTAATTCAATACCCCAAGAGAAGCCTACTAGCTCATAGGCAACTGTAGGCATATTACGAGCAGATGCTTCACCATAGCGCTTCTTATTGTCTTCTACAATACCAGTCAATTCTGCTTGCAAATGACCTACTGGACCTGACAAAGATGTGTAGGTATGAAAATCAAGCAAATCTGTCTTTAGAGGGAAATCGCCAGCAAAGCCTCTGCCAACACCTGAGAAGGAGCTTACTGGCATTGCTTTATCTGCTAACAGTTTTTTAACTGAATCATAATTGTCATCTACAAGCTTAGCAATTTTCTCATTTTTATAAACGTGGATTTCATTACCTAATGATAATGCACAAACTGATGGATGTTTTTGGCTATAAAGAACAAATTCCTCTAGCTCAACCTTGCTATTTTTACTAAATTCTTCATAATTCAAGTTTGAACTAAAGCTCCAAGCCCATTCGTGGGAAATGATTAAACCACACTCATCTGCCACACGAAGATATGTCTCGTTGATTGGTTCATGTGCAGTACGAATAATAATGTGTCCCTCATTGAGGTAGCGAAGCACATTCTTTTCTATAGAGTTTTCAAGCTTTGCCGGATCTTTGCCAATTCCATCCCAAGTATTGGAATTTGTATTTTGTGCAAACATGTAAACCTTGCGTCCATTGAAATAAAATTCTCCATTCTTTATTTCAAAACGGCGTACGCCAAAGCGGAAGGTTGTTACAGAAATTAGCTTTGTCTTATCTTCATTCCAAAGCTCAACAAAATAATCATAAAGATATGGATTTCCAATTTCCCAGCGTCTTAGCTTACTTGCATCAATTGTTGTGTTAAATTTGCCTGCTCCGTTAACCTTGCTTTCAGATTTGCAAAGCTTTGTTTTTGGCGCATCAACTGCAGAAGGAACAACATAAGATGAAATTACATATTTTTTATTTTGAGCTGTAGCACCCTTAAACGAATGTGTAAAAGAGACACTCTTCAGGTCGGCACTTGTTACAGCAGCTAATACATCAAGCCTTGCTTCTGCCTTTGGTGTAGAGATAAGTGTTACATTACCCCAAAGACCTGCCTTTAGAACACCACGCCACCACTGTGTGCCGTAGGCATGTGTAAGTTTAATTGGCTTTTCTGCAAATTTACCAATATCACCTTGGTGGTGAATTGCAATAACATTTTTACCGGGCTTCAGAGCATCTGTTGGAAGTGTGATACGCCATGGATTAAATTCGCTCTTATGGTCGGCAATTTGTTTTCCATTAAGAAAAACAGTAACATGATATGATGCTACAGAAAAATCTAACTCAAATGATTTTGTCTGATAATCAGCATCTGAAATTGTAAATTCATTGCGATACCAAGAGCGTACAAATGGATGACCACTCTTGTTATTTGAACCAGAGAACTCCTTATAGGTTGAGCTAGGAAGTGTTACACTCTTCCAACCCTTTGTGGAACACTCTATTTTTGATTCTGGCTCAGATGCAAGATCTACATTGAATAAAGTTTTTGAAAACTTTGGGCTTTGCTGCTTCCAACCTGTATTCATAAGAATACGAGTTGGTTTATACTTTGGATATGCGGACAGCAGCTCCTGCTCTGGCACACAAACCAAGCGTTTATGTGCAGGCAAAGGCTCTGGCAGCCAAGGATTGGCTGCCTCTGCTACTGCATTGACACTGCCACAAGCGAGCATTGCACCAAGTGCAGATACTATGACCTTTCGAAATAAATTTAACCTATCTCTCATTATTTTAATACCCTATCAAATTTATCCACGAACAAAAGCATCTGGCACCCAAAGATTATTTTCATCACCAATGCCAAAAACAACCTCTGCCTTTTCTTGAGTTGTATTGCTTGGTGCAAGACAAATTGTCATCTTGTGCACACCAGCACTTAGCTCTAGATCACAGGATTGATTTAATGGTGCACGATGATAGGATGGCACCATATCGCCAAATTCACGCCCGAACTGATAATTCTTATCTACATATACATGTGAATTTGCATTTGTATTACACATTACACGATATTTACCTGCCTTTGAAATAATAAATGGAACTGTGATAAGCATAATTCCATCAGGCATTACTTCTTTTAAATCTACTGTAAAATAATTTCCTGATAGCTTGATATAATCAACTATTTTTTGTTCTATCTGAATTGGGAAACGACGATAATCTTTGCCAAACCAAGGGCGGAAGATATACTTCTCAGCAGAAATTTTATATCTTGCAAAATCTGGTGCTGGTGACTCCTCTACTTCAAGAGAAACCTTTTCTTTTAATTCAAGAACAAGCTCAGTAAATTCAGCTATTGTTTTTGGTGGATTGATGCCTGAAATTTCTTTGCTTACAACGATATTGTCACCTATTGGTTGTTTCCAACGCTCAGGAATTTTATCGTAAGCAATTATTCCCATAATTGCACCAACTGTAGCACCTGTGCAATCTGCATCCTCACCAAAGTTTACTGCAGTACAAATTGCCTTTTCAAAATCTCCCTCTGAAAGAAGAAGAGCTGCAACCATGAATGGAATATTCATTTTTACATCGGTGAAATTTGTTACGCCATATTTATCAAGAATTTGCTTGCGAATTATAAGTGGGTCTGAGGATTGGGTGCACAAGCCAATAGTATCGCATATTGCTTCAAATAGGCTACAATTGCAAGGAATGTATTGAAGAGCATTTCCTATAAGCTCTGGAATATTGCTTGAGCAGAAAGCCATTGCTTCAAGGGCAGCAAGATATTGTTCTGCATATAAACCGTCGCCTTTATGATCTACGCATGCATCCTCATAGGCGTAGGCGACAGCCTTAGCAGGGTCGCCAGGAGCAAGAGCTGCCCATAGTTCGCTACGAATTGCGGCACCAAGTCCATCTACAAACCAATTATCGTAAGAACCAGTATATGGAGGTTTAAGGCCGATTGAGATATTGCGTAGTGCAATACCATATTCATCAAATGGGAAGCGTACACAATCACGCCATGCTTCTGCGAAGCGTTGGCGATTGATTTTATAATTCAAATCGGTAGAGAGTTTGCATGCCCAAAGGATTTGCAGGTCCAAATCATCGTTTGGCATCATTTCTGTTGGTTCTGGGGTATAAAAAGTAAGAGATAAAGGGCTGCTGCAGCCTTCCCAAGGCATGCCGAGTGTTCCGCCGATGGCTTTACCAAGCCACATTCCATAGACTTTTTCTTTAAAATTATTCATAATATTACCTTAATTGCAATGCTTCGTTTGCATTGATATTATGATACAAAAATTCAAGCATTTAAGTCAAATAAAATGCGAGAAACCAGCTAGTAAGAGCTATGGTTTGGCTGGTGTAAGTATGGTGGCGAGCGTGGGGGGCTAAAAGTGCGAAGAGAAGGGACGCAGAGAGCGCAAAGGACGCAGAGGTGCGCTGAGCTCGTGTGGTGCCTTGTGTGGTGCCTTGTGTGTGCGGGCTGGTGATACGCCTGCGCTTGTTGTTGGCTGTTGTTGCTCTCGTTGGAGCAACGCCAACTGCCAATCGCTAGCGTGTACGGCCCACAAGGTAATTGAGTATGGGAGCATACGTACGCGTGATGGCGAGAATTTTTCCGCACTAACGCTTCTGTCCGGGACGATTAGACAATAGCCTAAATTCGTGTCCGAATTTATATCTATCGTGTTAGCCATTCGCCAGCTTCATTCTGATACCATACACCCTTGCCTATAGGGATACGCTCAATATAACGAGCAGCATGCTTCTTCTCTACCTCAGATAGTGTTGAGTTCACCTTTGTAGCAAGCTCTGCATAACGTTGTGTACGCTCTGCATTTGCAAGAAGAATAATCTGCTGCTGCTCTTCTGTAATCTCACCACGCTTCTCCCAATAGCCACGATTTGTTAAGCCAATGAGCTTATTCTGAAACATCTCACGTGTCTCTTTTGCATATTTAGGTGGCTTACGCTCATTTTCAGAAATTGATTCCTCAATTGCTTTATCTACCTTTAGATTAACATCCATTGTGATATGGATTGGCTTAATCTCATGCTCTGTCTTAACCTGAATGCAACCGACAGTGCCACAAGCTATCATTGCTAAAGCTGAAAACAAAATATAATTTCTATCCATAATATCCCTCCTAATAATTTTATAAATCTGTTAATGCCATTGCGATTTCTGGGCATGTAAATGGTGACTCATGCTTAGTGCAGTTGATGCAACCAATATAAAGCTTATGCATGAGAGTTTCCTTTGGAACTTTTCTAAAACCGAGCTTCTCAAAAAATTCAGGAGCAAAGGTTAGCACTACAATTTGAGCAGGCTTAAATTTTCTCAAGCGCTCAATTTGTGCTTTTACTAGCTGACGTCCCAATCCTAGCTTACGTAAGTCTTTGCGTACGCACACAGACTTAATTTCTACGCAGGATTTTGTAGGCTCACCAATTTCAGGATAAAAAGCATAGCAAATTACTCCACCTAGCTCTCCGTCTGGCAACTCAGCAACAAGAAAACGATCAATATTTTGTACAATATCGCTTGTTGAACGAGGAACCAGCTGATCGATGTTATTCTGAATCAGTAGAAAAATATTTCTTGCATCATCTAAAGATGCAGTTCTAATTTTAATTTGAGATTGTGGCATAATTAGTTGCCCTTTCTAATAAAATCCTTGAGCACATTTTCAATGAAAGCTTTTCTTTCATCAAGCTCAGTTTGTGTTTTTGCCTCAGCAACAAGTCGTAGATATGGCTCTGTATTTGATTTACGAATATTGAGCCACCAGGTTGGCCATTCACAGCGAACACCATCAAAATCCAAAAAGCGAGCAGGCTCACCAAATGCATTTTTTGTTGCTGCAATTACTGCTTCAATTGCTGCATCCTTTTCCTCTATTGTGTAATTACATTCGCCGGTATTTGCATATGGGTCAATTGCTTTTAACAAATCAGAGAAGCTTCTACCCTCACGCTTAACTTTTGCAACAACTCCAAGCACTAGCATTGCACATAGAAATGCAGAATCACAACAGAAGAAATCTCTGAAATAATAGTGTCCTGCCAATTCACCACCAACAATTGCACCTAACTCACGTAGCTTTACCTTTGCAAAAGCATGGCCGACCTTCCACAAATGTGGCTCACCACCTAGCTTCTCTACATATTCTGTAACACCACGTGAAGTACGAATATCACAAAGCACAGGCTTACCTGGCTCCTTCACTAAATAGTATTCTGCAAGTATGCCTGTAATGATATCAGGGCGAACAAATTCGCCACGCTCATCAACAAACATTACTCTGTCTGCATCGCCATCAAAAATCACACCAATATCATAATTGCCTGCTTTAACTTGCTCGCGAAGTGCAAGTGTTGCTTCTGGCTCTAATGGATTTGGAGCATGATTAGGGAATGTGCCATCAATTTCTTCAAACATGCAATCAACTGCATTGCCAAAAAGTGGGCGAACAAATAATGAGCTCATTCCATTAGAACAATCAACAGCAATTTTCAAGCCGTCAATTGAAGGTAATTGACTACGATAAAATTCAATATATTCATCGTGATAATTTACCTCTGTAATCTTGCCTGGCACAGCAGCTGCAGGAGGCAACTCATCAGCAATCATTGCCTCAAGTGTTTTCAATCCAGAATCGGAACCAACAGGCAATGCTCCTTTACGAGAAATTTTAAGTCCATTATACTCTTTTGGATTATGTGATGCTGTAATCATCACTGCACAAGCATAACCCTTTTTACCAGTAAAGTAATAGGTCATTGGAGTTGTGGTCAAACCCATTGAATCAACATCGGCACCAGCCTCAGTAATTCCCTTTGTCAGTGCATCGAAAATTGTTGGTGAGCTGGAACGAGCATCGCGACCAATCAGTACTCTATCTGCAGAAAGAAGCTTTGGCAAACAGCGTCCAATGCGATACACTGTTGTTGCATCAAAATCTTTTTCCCAAATTCCACGAATATCATAGGATTTAAATGCACTCATCTCTACTCTCCTTAGTTAAAAATTATTTTTAGCAAACCATTTGCAATATCCAAAACACCATTCATTAAACCACCAATGCACCAGCTAAAGAATTTTGTATTTGCCAAAATAATGATGATAATAAAACCAAAACGTTCCAATGATAAATATTTGACCATTAAATTTACTGGCAAAATTGATGCAACAATCTTTGATCCATCCAATGGTGGAATTGGACATAGATTAAAAAATGCAAGACCGAAATTTATTAAGAAGCCCATCTCTGCTGAAGTTCTTAGAATTTCATAAGTATTTTCATTTAACGAATTTTCTGCAAAAATTATACCAATGAACAATCCAAAGGAAACTATTGCCAGAAGGATATTTGTTAAAGGTCCCGCCAATGCGGTAACCCACATTGCTGTGCGTGGATTTCTGCAGCGAGCCAAATTGACAGGCACTGGCTTAGCCCAGCCAATCCAAAAACCAGCATTCGTAATCACCAAAATTGCCGGAAGAATAATTGATCCAAATATATCTATGTGCTTAATCGGATTAAGCGAAAGTCGCCCCGCCTCCTTAGCAGTTGTATCTCCACACAAAAGTGCTGCAACTCCATGAGAAATTTCATGGAGTATTATTGAAAAAATCAATATTACAACAGGTATAACCTTAAAATATAATGGAGCATTTTCTTCCATCAATAATTATTCCTTATTCTTCCTCAGACGAAGCATGTTCTTCAGATTCCTGAGGTTTGGTCTTCTTTACGATAAGACTTTCAATACGATTTCCATCCATCTTCTCTACCTTTGCTTCAACATGAAGCTTTGGAAGAGGCACAACTGTGCCGACAGTTGGAACCGTCTTTAATCTATCAAATACAATTCCCGCAAAGGTATTGAAATCCTCGCCTTCCGGAGTAGGCAAATTGAGAAAATCAATCACCTCATCCAGCTGCATTTCACCTGGCACGCGATATTCATTTTCCCCAAGTGTCTCAATCTCGCGCTTCTCTTCCTCTGGCTGATCGTACTCATCATAGATTTCGCCAACGATTTCTTCAAGCAAATCCTCAAGAGAAATCAAGCCTGAGGTTCCACCATATTCATCAAGCACAATTGCCAAAGGCTGCTTACTCTTTTGCATCTGTGAGAAAAGCACATCCGCACGAATTGTCTCTGGAACAAATAGTGGCTTACGCAAAATTTCCATAAAGTTGATATGCTTATTATCAAGAGATTTGAGAAGGAAATCGCGTGAATTCAAAATACCTTTGATATTATCAATATTTTCCTCATATACTGGGATACGAGAAAAATTGCTGCTACGAATTATCTCTTTGCACTCCTCTTCTGTTGCTGTTACAGGAATAGCAACAATATCGCGACGATGCACCATAATTTCTGAAGCAACCGTATTATTAAATTCAAATACATTTTCTATCATTTCCATTTCGTCTTGCTCAATGGTACCATTCTCACCACCGATATCAACAAGCATACGAATTTCCTCTTCAGAAGCTTCTTCCTTTGTTGCCTTTGGATCAATACCAATTAAGCGAAGTACCCCATTGGTAGTCCAATTTAGCAAACTGACAAATGGACGGGCAAAAACTGCTATTGCACGAAGAGGCACAGCAGAAAATCTTGCAAGTTTTTCGCTATGCTGCATTGCAATACGCTTTGGAACAAGCTCTCCAAAAATCAATGTTACAAATGCTAAAACAATTGTAACAAGAATTGTACAGCAGCTGGAAATAATCTCCGGATACTCTGGGAAATAAGGAGTAATTACATTTGCTAATGGATCTGCTAATGTAACTGCAGCAAATGCAGAAGCAAGAAATCCGGCAAGTGTTATTCCCACCTGAATTGTTGCCAGAAACTTAGTAGGCTCAGAGATAAACTTGCAAAGAATTTTATCAATCCTTTTGCCATTTTCTGCATCTCGCTTTACCTTTGCATCCTTTAATGAAATTATTGCTATCTCAGAGGCAGCAAAAAAAGCATTAAATATAACTGCTAGTATGAGTAAAAATATTGCGACACCCACACCTTGCGGAGGAGGCTCCGCAACTTGGCCGACAACAGCAGCCCCTTCTGAGGCCGCTGCTATGATAGATATTGTATTCAATTTTTTCCTTATTTAGGGTTCTTAAAACGGATTGCGGCTGAATTCTTATGGCCGTCAAGTCCTTCGATGGTACCAAACATATCGATGATTGGCATTGCATCACGCAAATCCTGCTCTGTATAGTTAACAAGACTTGTTCTACGACGAAAATCTTCAACTGTTAAGCCAGAGAACATCTTACCAGCACCACCTGTTGGAAGCACATGGCTTGGACCTGCAGCAAAATCACCAACAGGCTCTGGAGTCCATGGGCCAACAAATACAGCACCAGCTGTTGTTACTCGTGGAAGATATTTTTCTGGATTACGAACTACCAATTCAAAGTGCTCTGGAGCAAAGCGATTGATTAGTCCTAAGCCATCCTCAATTGATGGAGCTGTTGCAAGAAGAATACCATTCTTTGCGATAACCTTCTTAATCATATCCTTACGAGAAAGCTGAGCCATCTGGCGAGAAATTGCACGAGAAACTTCATTTGCAAGTGTTGGGCTATCTGTGATTAGCATTGCCTTTTCAAAACCAGAGCCATGCTCTGCCTGAGAAAGAAGGTCAGCTGCTACGTGATCAGGATCTGCAGAATCATCAGCAAGAATAGCAATCTCACTTGGACCAGCTACAAGGTCCAATGCAACTGTTCCATATACCTGACGCTTTGCAGCTGTAACAAATGTTCCGCCTGGGCCAACAATCTTGCGTACTGGCTCGCAATGGCGAATACCATATGCCATCAAACCAATAGCCTGGATACCACCAATACGATAAACCTCTGTTACACCGCAAGCCTTCATTGCATAAAGCATCTCTGGGCTTAGCTTCTTGCTCTTACCACCTGGTGTACAAGCCACAATCTCTTTTACACCTGCTGCCTGAGCAAGCGTAGCTGTCATGATAACTGTTGAAGCAAGAGGCGCTGCACCACCTGGGACATAAATACCAACACGTGAAAGCGGAGTAAAGAACTCGCCAAGCTTTCCGCCATTAGGTGTTTCCATCTCCCAATCAGAGCGAATTGAACGCTTAGAAAATTCCAATACGCGAGCATGAGCTGCATCAATTTGCTTACGAACATTTGGGTCTACCAAATGCTCTGCTTCATCAATTTCCTTCTGAGAAACACGTAGCTCTGTGGACTTAAGAGCAACACCCTCATATTTAGCAATCGCTGCCAATAGAGCTGGCTCTCCGCGTTGCTTAATATCAAACAATAATTCTGCTGCAATGCGCTCCGCATTATTATCAAATGCTGGACGCTGTAGGAAGACCTCCATAGTTCTGGAGCGTCTTGCTGGTGACCAATTTACAACTCTTATATTCATTTTTGTTTACCCAATCTTTCTTATATTAAATTATGTTAGTATTTTAAAAGGCTTCCACCTATATATTCACGAAGAATAGAATCACCTGGCACTGCTGAAGGAGTAATCGAATGGAAGGAGCGAAGAAGCATTTGCAAGCGCCTTGCTATTGAGTACTCTGGCTGATTTGGCTTAATATCTGTCAGCAGCGGATCCGCAAAAGGCTTTAACACAGCAAGCTCATAATCCAATGCTGTGTTAAATGATGCATCTGCCTGATCCTGGTAAGGGAAAATCCAACGCTCTTCACCGAGGCGAACATTCTTCCAAAGCTCGAGCGTGCGAATTGCTGGATGCCCGCGGAAAAGATGGTCGCGAACAATTCGGCGAATAAGACGATTATCCGTTGTGGAAACTGTATGGCTGTCATCAATACCCAACTGAGTCAATGCGCTAAGATAAATCATAAATTTATCATCGCGAGGCACTGCTTCTGTAAGCATTGGATTTAAGCCATGAATGCCTTCCACAATAAGAATATCATTCGGACCTAGCTGTAATTCCTCGTTAGTAAACTCTGGCTTCTTAGTGATAAAATTAAATATGCGGCGGCATATTTTTTTACCAGCTAAAAGCGAGGTCAGGTGTTCATTAAAATTATCTAAATCAAGTGCATTGATATGCTCATAATCAGGCTTACCATCAGGGCCAATTGGATTGCGTTCATCTCCAACAAAATAATCATCGGTAGAGATTACAACAGGTGTCTTGCCATTGATTTTCAAATGAGTCATAAGGCGCTTTGCAGAGGTTGTTTTGCCAGCAGAAGAAGGACCTGCAATTAGAACAAGTCTACTCTGCTTATTTACAACCTTGGAAGCCAATTCTGCAAAATTCTTATTATGAAGAGCCTCTGACATCATAATAACATCAGAGATGCGTCTGTCAAACACTGCCTGGTTGAGCTCACCTACAGAGCGAACACCAAGAATCTCACCCCAATGCGCATGCTCGCGATGTACACGCATCAATTCCTTCTGTGGAGTGAAGCTCATTGGCTCAGTAATTTTCTCTCTGTCTGGCAGATTCAGCACGCACCCATCTTCATAAGGAGATAACGAAAATACGCCTAAGCTGCCTGTTGATGCAACAACTGGCAATGCATGTAAATCCATAAAGCCATCACAACAAAGTGTTGCAACAAATGGTGTATTATGATGCTGAAGTAACAGCACCTTATCTTCACGACCCTCTCCGGCAAAATATGCAACTGCGTCCTCATAGGAAAGCATACGGCGCAAAATTGGGAAATCTGCTGCAATAATTTTGCGAAGCTCTGCCTCAAAAATAGCAAGCACACCTTCATCCATCTTTTCCGCTGGAGCCTTCTTGTTTGTAAAATCAAAATACAAACCAGATGCCAATGTATGATGAATTTTCAAACGCCAATCGGGCAAAGCACGAGCGGCTGCCATCTGCATCAAAAAAGTCATAGAGCGGCGAAGAATATACCAACCATCATCATCCTTGATGGTCAAGCCTTCAATCTGACAATTTATTGACAATGGTAATTGAAGAGAAGCAACCTCATTATTTATGCGAGCACCGATAAATGGTACGCCATTTGAATCTGTTGCAGGAAGTAAGTGACCGACAATTGTACCAGAATCAAAAACTTTCTCAGTTTTTCCTTCTGCACTGATAATTGTAGCCCTAAGCTGATAGCAGGGATTTTGATCTGAATTTTTAATTAAATTACTCATATCAAAGCCTCCTTAGTTGGTACCTCCCGGAGGAGTAAAATTTGGTGGACCAAATCCTCTGCCACCACGACGATTACGTCCTCGTGGGCGATTATTTGAAGGATCACCAAAGTTTGGCATACCTTCTGGGATAGGTGCATTGATACCAGGTACAGCAAAACCTTCAGAGGCAAGCTGCTCCATCTCTTCACGATTTAGCTCAATAGGCAATGGAGGTCCATCTCCTGAGCGAATCAAATCCATATTTACTTGGCGTAAATGCTGCTCGCGCTCCTCAGGTGTCATTGCTTCAAGCTCCTTGCGGCGGCGCTCACGCTCCTCATCACGCTTTTTACGCCATTCCTCTCGACGCTTTTCGCGCTCCAAATCCTCAGCAGATTTTTTAGATAACGAATTATTAGCTTGTGGAGCAGCTACAGATGAAGCAGCAACGGTATTAGTAGCGAGTGCTGCCAGTGTTGCAGTATCTGTTACACCGAAGGATGAAATATCTGCGCGATTTGTTGTGGCAGGGTTAATCCATAAAGGAAGGTCTGCCTCCAACTCATTTTGTCGCAAAGTAATTTTCATTCCTTCAAAATCAACATTAACGAGAGAATAGCTTTCAAACTCCTCTCCTTCACGGAGATAATAAGATTTATTTGAGGCGCCATCTGTAAATCCAGCAGCAGGTTTACCACCAAACATAGTGATTGCAGTTACCTTAATTTGTTCAAAAGCAGGAGGAAGTTCTTCAGGTACATCCTCTTCAGGTGGTGCCTCTTCATCACCAGCTCCAGCCGCAGCAGCTTCTTCCTCTGGAGTAAGTTTTTTAGGAATAGGACCAAAAGGAGCACGCTCCATAATTACATCATAGTGCGACAAAGGCTGTGGCACAGTAGAAACTGCACCATATCCTATTTGAGCGCCTACAGACAGGCAAATTGTGATAAAAAACCTTAAAAATTCACTCATTTTCATAAATTTCACTTTTATTATATCATAAACCCAAGGTTTATGTGAATAAGTTTTTTATTTTAGACAAATAAAATCACAAAAAACTTTTAGTTTTACGAATAATTCGCCTTACACCCCCTAAAAACCAGCAATTTCACTACTAAACAATAAGTAACCTGTAAAAATCAGTAAACAATGGATAGACGTTAAGCAACAAGACAATATTTATGGGGTTTTCAATATGATGTGATTTAGAACGGACGACTCCAGATCTCTCAAAGATAAAGAATAATTCTCACGCTTTTTCCAACAACCATATTTAGGATAGATAACCTTAATTATTTTAATAGCAATATTGTCATATCTGTTGCTATGCGAATATTTACCTGTTCATTCGAGATATTTGCACCTCGCCTTACAACTCGCATTAAGTCCCATTGACTCATAATCTCTTTTGTAAGTGGAGGCATAGCTATTTGTATCTTTTCATTTCCATTTACGACTAAATTGCAATCTTGCATATTTCCGTTAGTTAAAAAGGTTGCATTAATTATTGCATTTGTCAGATGGGATTGGCATTCTTCTAAAAATATGTTTCTATCTTCATATGAGCACATGACACAAGATTCTGTAAATTTAAAAACAAGCACAGCCTCTTTTGATGATAGAACACCGTCTAAAGAAATATCTTTTCCAAAAGAAACCTCCACTAGATTTGCCAAACCTTGATTAGTAAAGACACCTACATTTAACTCTCTGAAATTCTGTAATGCTGAACCAACAACAATATTTGTGGAAACTTCTGTGTCAATATAATCAGACAATGGTAGCGTAGGAAGAGAAAGCTCTTTGCTCCAAACAATCCCACAAAATGATGTTAAAATAAATAGAAGATTTTTCATATTAACTCGTTTCATAGATACCGCAAGGTTTTTTCTGTAAATTAGAACCAGTCTAGTGTTTTTTCACAATATGTATTTATATAATACCATAAAATGGCGACAACACACACCCGGAAAATTTCTACTTATATTGGGAAACATATAATTCTACATAAGTATAGATTAAATTTACGGACAATATTTTACACAATAACTTAAATAGACATTTAGAAATACTCCATTATGGTTCCCAGATACCTATGCCTTGCTTAGGTGGCACAGGGACGTAAGCATTTATTTCTTCCTTAATAATTTCATCAGTAAGGTTAATTAAAGACTTTTCCTTTATTGCTGAATTAAATGCTTCAAGGATTTTAGTTAGTTCACCTTTCTGCCATTCATTTAAGCTTGTTTCGTTTGTTTGGATGTATTCAATCATGTTCTTTCGTTGTATAGAATGGCGATATGAAGGTATTTTTTCACATAATTCTTGATCTAAAAATCGCCAATTGTACAAGTCTGAGGATAAATATTTGAGCATAAGTTTTATCATTTCAAACTTAACGTCAACTGAAAGCGTTTCATTTCTATCAATAGCATAAGAAAACTTATTATAAAACTCAGACCTTCGAATGTATGATGTCTCATCATTAAGTTTGATATATTCTTCAATTTTGGTTAGTGTTTTAGGTTCATATGGGTAAATTTGAAAAAAAGCATTAATTGCACTACTATATAAGTCTTTTTTTTCAGATTTAATGATTGTGTCTAGATATTGTTCTACTTTATTGCTTTGTGATATTTTTGGAAGTTGAGCAAGTACTGTTATGGGATTATATGAACTTTCGGTAATATTGTTTGGTTTTTGATTGATGTATGAAATCAATAAATCTTCAGCTTCCACAATAGAAATATTATTTTTAGTAATGAATGATTTAAGTTCTGTAGCAAAATCTGGAGCCTTAAAAATAATGTTAGTTCCTTGAATAGGTATTCGTACAATATTTATCGTAGCATTAAGAGTTAATGTTAAAGCGAATGTGCAGCATAAAAATATTAATTTTTTTTTCATTTAATTGTTTCCTCCATAAATTGTTAAGTTTCTTGTACCTTTTGTTTCAAAGCCGATAGGTGCTAGTGATTTATGGTATATTTTAGAACCAAGTTCCCGCTGATACCATATCCCATAAACTTTTCCATAAGACAAATCTATTCATCCTTCCGTATATATCCCGTTCATAAAAAAACGATTTATAATGTCTTGTTGAGAATCAAAAGAATAAAAATGTTTATTAGTATCTCCTGAACAATCCTTCGGAATCAAGGTTTTATATATAGGCTCATTCCGCTATTAAGCTTCACCCTCAATATATTCAACATTAGATTTGTAATTCCTAATCTCTTCTTTTATTATTTCATCAATAAGATTAATCATTTGTCTACCTTCTAAAGAATTGTTAAAATCTTGCATGATTTGTTGTAATTTATTGTTATTACCATCTATTGAATTAATCATTTTTTGAGAAACTAAATCAATAAATTTCTTACGTTGAACAGAAATTCTATAAGATGGAATTTTATCACATAGCTCTGTATCTATGAAAAAAAAGCTTTCTTCTTTAATATTTATTATATTAATCATTACCTTAACCATATTTAACTTTGCCTGTAAAGACAGTTCGTTATCTTGTTCTAACTTTAATGAAAAATAAAGAAATATTTCATGTTGCCTTTTTGAAGTAAATTCATCACTTATTTCGATATATTCCACTACCTTTAAAAATGCAGAATCAGAGAAGGACTGAATTTTCAAAAACTCATTTATTGCCGTAAAATACAAATCTGATTTATCAGATTCTATTATAGAGCCAATATAATTCTTAACATTATCACTTTTGGAGGTTTCTGCAAGTACAGACAACGCCATAACTGATGAATAACCTATTTGATTAGTAGAGTTTGCTGAAGAATTAATATATGTAATCAATATTTGCTCTATTTCATTTGTTGTAATATTATTCGTTTCTACAAAACTATTTATATCTTCTTTAATAGAATTGCCAGAAACTAATAATTCTCCATAATTTGTAGGAATACAAATAGAATCGTATTCTGCCATTACTGAAGACACGATAAGAAAAACATTTAGTATAATTACATACATTTTCATTTAATTATTTCCTCCATAAATTGTTAAGTTTCTTAATCAAAACTTACTTTAAGACGGAATTGATATTTTAAAATATATCTTTCTTACATATATACTTTTATAAATTTCTTTTTTGTCTTAAAAACCTTTATTTCTTTCATTAAAATTTCATCTGTAAGTTCAATTATTGGCGACTCTTGTATTGCCTTATTAAATTCGCCATTTACTCTTATCAACTCTGTTCTTTCCCAATCAGCTAAATTCTCTTTCTTTGAATCAACATATTCAATCATATTCTTACGTTGTAAAGAATGACGATACGATGGTATTTTATCGCATAGTACTTGATCAAGATATTGCCAATTATGTAAATCGTAGGTCAAATATTTTAGCATTAACTTTACCATATTAAATTTAATATCAACCGACAATGTTTCATTTGCGTCAATCTCATGAGAAAAATCAACATAAAAAATACTCCTTCGGCTATTTGAATTTTCATCATTAATTTTAATATAGTTTTCAATATTTTCAAAAGATGATACAGAATAAGGTTTTATCTTTAAAAATGCATTATATGCACTATAATACAAATCCGTTTTTTTTGATTTTAAAATTGAGTCTACATAATTTTGCACCTTTTCGCTTTTAGAAATATCTACTAATACGCCCAAAGCAAATCTTTGAGAATATTCATATTTTTGCAATGAATTTGTTCCTTCATTAATATATGCAATTAAAATATCTTCTAATTCATTCACAGGAACATTTTTTTGCTCTATAAATTCAGTAGTCATTGACATTTTGGAGCGTCCTCCATGTATAATGAAATCTCCATATTTAGTTTGAATACCAATTGAAGCGAATGAAGCTTTTAACGTGAGTACAAAAAATAATAAGAATATATTTATATACATTTTCATTTAATTATTCCCTCCATAAATTGACAAATCTCTAATACCAATTTCATCAAATCCAGTTTTTGAAAGTGATTTATAATATACTTCTATTCCATCTTCCCATTGATACCATATCCCATAAACTTTTCCATAAGACAAATCTATTCCTCCTTCTGTATACATCCCGTTCATTAATAAACGATTAATAATGTTTTGTTGAGAATCGAAGGAATAAAAATGTTTATTAGTATTTCCTGAACAATCCTTTGGAATTAAACTTTTGAATATAGGCTCATTTACTATCATATTTCCATTTTTTATATAAATGTCACGTAAGTTACATGCGTGTCCTATCTCGTGAGGAAGAGTAAAATACGATGCGTTTTTCAAAAGTACTATATGACCACCAACATAAATAGCATTTGTTTCATTTTCTATTTCATCAACAAGAAAAACTGTTACTCCGTTCACATAATTAAGTATCTCATACATATCGTCATCAATTTTATGAAAGCCATTTTGATCATATTCAATATAATTCCAATCCTTATTTACTTGATTAGTAACCACCCCTGCTTGAAAATACATACCAACTTGTTTGTAAACCAAATTTACTGTGGCTAATCGATTTTGAAAGTCACTTCTTAATGTTTCGACATCTTCAATGGTGTTTGTTGTAGAAAAATTATAGCATGCATGAATGGTATTTGTAACCATATTTACGACTTTTGTATTGATTTGTGGGGTAATAAATTGGGCATTGTCAATATTTAATGTTAGAGAACATTCGTTCAATCCATTGCCACGCACAATCAATTTTTCCAAAGAATTGCTTACTATTGTTATATTTGAATTAGATGTTACCCACTGAGTATTTATTCCTGAATTAGTTACTATTGATTTTGGTTCTATCCAAGCTTTAAACATCGAATC
>JAFPBK010000022.1 GCA_017424105.1 Kiritimatiellia bacterium
AATAGTGAATAACGAATAGATTAGGTAAAAATATTTAAAGGTGTGTGCTTAACTGGGGTGTAGGACGTCCCCGTCCTACACGGTAACTGGGCTGTAAGACGTCCCCGTCTTACAGAATAACTGGGCGGCATGGCGTCCTCGCCTTGCTGAAACATAATTTAAATCTCACCGCATATATTGCTTCGCAATGCTTCATATGCCGCTGGCATGCTTCATGGTGCTTTGTACCGCTTCATAGCGCTTGCGCTGCTTCATCTAAATTCGGACACGAATTTAGACTGTTGTCCCCATCTAAATTAGAGAGCAAAAAAATATTTATCTAAAATGAACCGATTATACTTCCTTTTGCGAGAGTTTAAAGTTCTTAAATTTTGCCCTTTTAAAGGGGTGCTTTTTGCATTTTTTTATTGAGTTTTTTTACGTTTTAAGGCAAAATATTCACATAAATTAGGTTCATTAATTATAGGTGGAGTTTTTGTTATGTTTTTTTGGCGTACTATACGAAAATTTATTCTTTGGTTGATAGTGATTTATGCCGCAATCTATTTTGTTGGATTTCTTTGTGTTAAATCAGGTTGGGGTCGAGGTTTAGTTGCTGATTACATCAGTTCTAAGACTGGTTGCTATGTTAATCTTAAGCGCACATCATTATCATTGAATTTTAAGATTAATGTTTTTGAGTTAGATGTTTTTGTTGATGAGGCAAAAACAATAAAGATGTTTACAGCTCCTGCCATTTGCTATGGGTGGGGAACACTAGAGGCTCGTCGTATCAATGTACTTGCTGACTTTGATGCGTCAGACAGACCATTTTCATCAAGCCTTCATAAGTTTGGCTCCGAGGCAGATTTTTACAAAGTAGAAAAGTTGAATGAATTTTCACTTTCTTTATTTGAGAATTTGGATGAAGTTAAGCTTTATGATATTGCGATTGATTTAAAGATAAATGGCAAGTCAGAGGAGCATTTCTTAACAAAGTTTATTAAAGCGCCATTAGAATTGCCTGATGAGAATGATGTATTCTATTTTGTGCTTGGCGATAATTTGCGCTGGGTAACAACTAAACACGGAAAGATAATTTCAACTATCGCTGGAAAGCAGGCAGAGGATAAGAAAGCTTCAGAGAAGGTAGAAGCTAAAGTAGATGCAGACGCAGAGGTAAATGCTAAAGCAGAGGCAGAAGCTGAGGCAGAAGCTGAGGCAAAAGCTGAGGCAAAAGCAAAGGCAGATGCAGAGGCAAAAGCAAAGGCAGAAGCTGAGGCAAAAGCTAAAGCGGATGCAGATGCAAAGGCTAAGGCAGAAGCAGATGCAAAGGCTAAGGCAGAAGCAGAAGCAAAAGCAAAGGCAGAGGCTGAGGCAAAGGCTAAAGCAGAAGCAGAAGCTAAAGCTAAGGCAGAGGCAGAGGCCAAAGCCAAGGCAGAAGCAGAAGCAAAGGCTAAAGCAGAGGCTGAGGCAAAAGCTAAGGAAGAGGCAGAAACCGCAAATCTACCAGCTACAGAAAATAAGTAATTTATAAATCAAAATATAGAAAGAAAAAGGAATTTTTATGAAAATTATTGGCGTTATTCCTTCTCGTTGGGGTTCAACTCGTTTTCCTGGAAAAAGCTTGGCACTTATTTGTGGTAAACCTCTTGTTTGCTGGGTGGCAGAGTCTTGCTTGAAAGCAAAACTTCTTGATGAGGTAGTAGTAGCAACAGATGATACTCGTATTGCTGAGGCTCTTAAAGATATCAATGTACGCGTGGCTATGACTCGCCCAGATCATCCATCTGGAACAGATCGCGTTGCCGAGGCCGCTAATGCTGCTGATGATGATATTGTTATCAATATTCAAGGTGATGAGCCTTTGATTAACCCAGATTTGATTGATGATGTTGCACGTAAGCTTCGTGATGAGCCTCAATGGCAAATGTCAACCGCTTGTGCTCCAATTAACACAATCGAAGAGCTAAATGCACCAACAATTGTTAAGGTTGTTCTTGATGGTGCAGATGGTGCTCTATACTTCTCACGCTTGCCAGTGCCTTATAAGCGTGATGGTGAGGTTGATATTGCTTCAGGTTTGTATCAACGTCATATCGGCATCTATGGCTATCGTGGTGCATTTCTAAAGCGCTTTATTTCTGAGCCACAATGTGTTTTGGAAAAGACAGAAAGCCTTGAGCAGCTTCGCGCTATGTACATTGGTGGTAGAATTGGTGTTGTTCGCACAACAGAGAAGGGTATCGGTGTTGATCGCCCTGAGGATATTGAGGTAGTAGAGCGCATTATCAGAGGAGAAGCCTAATGGTAAAAGCAAAGGTAGTCAGTACAGGTGGTAAGTTTGCTGTAAAGGCAGGTGGAAATAATCCATTGCTTCTAATGGCAGGTCCATGCGTTATCGAAAGCCGCGATAAGTGCTTCAAACTTGCTGAAAAGCTAAAGAAGTTTGCTGTAAAGAATAATGTTTCTTACATTTTTAAGGCATCATTTGATAAGGCAAATCGCTCTTCTGTAGAGGCATTTCGTGGCCCAGGTATCGAAGAAGGTTTGGAAATCCTTGGTGAAATTCGTAATACATTTGATATGCCTGTTGTTACAGATATTCATGAGCCATGGCAAGCAGATATTGCAGCAAAGTATGTTGATGTATTGCAGATACCTGCATTTTTATGTCGCCAAACAGATTTGCTTATTGCTGCAGGTGAAACAGGTTGCGTTGTCAATGTAAAGAAGATGCAATGCATGGCTGCCGAGGATATGGCTCAGGTTGTAAAGAAGATTGAATCAACAGGTAATAAGCGTATTATGCTTACAGAGCGTGGCGCATCCTTTGGCTATCGTAATCTTGTTGCAGATATGCGCAATATGATGATTCTAAAGGAATTTGGTTATCCTGTAATTTTTGATGCAACTCATTCTGTGCAGCGCCCTGGTGCTTTAGGTACTGGTAGCGGTGGCGATGGTAAGTGGGCTCCAGCACTAGCTCGAGCAGCAGTTGCCACAGGTGCTTGCGATGGTGTATTTATAGAGACCTATGAGAATCCTGCAGAGGCATTGTCTGATGGTGCAAATGCACTTGCATTTAAGGCTCTTCCTGAGCTTTGGAATCAGCTTGTAGCTATTGATGCAATTGCAAAAGGAAAGTAAAATATTTTATGCGTTTAGGCTTTACGAAAACAAAAAAGAAGAAATGTGATTCATATGCATCAATACTACCTAGTTGGTGCATGTGTATAGCGCTTCTGTTTTGTAGTATTGCTATGCTGGCAGATGAACCGGACAAGACAGAAAATATGTTGGATCCATCCCAAATTCAGTTTCCAGAACGCTTAGAGGGGCAGTCTATTAAGGATTTGGGTGTCGCTCTTCAGCGTCATGCTAATGGGCGTATAAAGACATATTTTCAAGCCGGGCAAGCATGGCAAGTCGGTGCTCAAGCAATTTCCTTTGCGAATAATTTTACTGAAGGAACCTATGCTGCAGATGAAAATATAAAAATAACCATGTTAAGTGAAACTGGAGAAAAAGAGTTTTGGGTTGATGCTGAGCGTGCATGTGTATTATTGAACGAAAAAGTAGGTAAATGTTTTGGTTTTGTAAAGTTGGAAAGCCCAGATATTATTATAAGTGGAACAAATCTTGTGTGGAATACTGTTTCAACAAATCTTTTTACAATTGAAAAAAATGTAACCCTAAAATTAAAAAAATTAGATTCAAATTTGTTTGAAGGGAAATAGAAAATGAGAAAATTATTTATTGCGATGTGTTTAACTTTGCTTTGCGTTGTTGCAAATGCAACAGAGATTCTTACACCAGAAAATTGGAAGCCAAAGGTAAAGACAGAGGCGATAATCAATTCAGATAGACTAGATTTTGATTATGAACTTTACATTGCCACATTCACTGGAAATGTTGTAATTCAGCATCCTCAATTTACAGCAATAGCAGATAAGATTATCGTTGTATTTGATAAAGAGGCAGAGGAGAATGCCATGGTGGCAAATGTAAAAGAAACCAAAATTTTTGGTAAAAAGATTGGTGAGTCTCAGCAACGAGTTAAAAGTGCTATAGCAATTGGCAATGTAAAGGCAGTTGGTGAGAATATGCTAATTACTTGCGATAGAGCTAATTACTTTAAAGATAATGCTATGCTTCGTCTGACCGGAGTTGATAAGGCTCCTGTTGTTCAAAAGGATGGACGAACAATTTCTGGTGAAATTATCACTATGTGGTTAAATGATAATCGAGTAGAAACCTCAGGTGATATTAAGGTTCAGATTCCTGCAACAAGCACAAAGCTGGATTAGTTTGGGTTTGTGAAAAAATAAAAGAATTTTGGGAAAATTTATTGTTATGAGTGATGATAATGTTCAAGAAACAGATGAGCTGATTGCCGAGAATTTGGTAAAGAGCTATAAAGATCGCACCGTTGTTCGTGGCGTAAATATTCGCATGAAAAAGGGTGAGATTGTTGGTCTTCTTGGTAAGAATGGAGCAGGTAAGACCACCACTTTCTATATGATTGTGGGTTTGGTTCGTCCTAATTCTGGAAAAATCAGTTTTAAGAATACAGACATCACAGAATATCCAGTTTATAAGCGTGCTCGTTCAGGTTTAGGTTATCTTGCTCAGGAAGCATCAATTTTCAGAACAATGACAGTAGAGAATAATCTATTGGCAATTCTTGAGACAATGAAGCTATCACGAGCACAGAGAAAAGCCAGAGCAGCAGAGCTGCTAGCAAAGTTTGGATTATCACATGTAGCAAAGCAAAAGGCAATTACTCTTAGCGGTGGTGAGCGCCGTAAATTGGAAATAGCTCGTTCTTTGGTTCAAAATCCATCAATTCTTTTGCTTGATGAGCCTTTTGCAGGTGTTGATCCAATTGCTGTTAGCGATATTCAGCAAGTAATTAAGCAACTTCAAGATGATGGTTATGGTATTCTTATTACCGACCATAATGTTCGCGAGACGCTAAATGTGGTAGACAGAGCATACATTATGGCAGATGGTCAAATTCTTACACAAGGTACTAAGGATGAGCTTGTAAATGACCCTATTGCCCGTAAGGTTTACCTCGGCGAAGATTTTAAGATGGTATAGACATTTTTTTACGAAAATGCTACTATATTAGGCAAATAAACACGAACGAAAGGAGACATACTATGTCAGTAGAATTAACAGTACGTCATACGGAGTCAAACGAAAAGGTTCAAGCTTTTGCTCGCGAAAAGGCAGAGATGCTTATCCAAGAGTTTCCTCACATTGAGCACGTCAAAGTTGTTCTAGATAAGGATGGTCCTCTTTACCTAGCAATCTTCAATGTTCAGGGTGGTCAAGCCACAACAGTTGAAAGTGATGCTCGTGGAGAAGAATTTGTGTCAGCAATTACCTCAGCTGCGGAGAAGGCTTATACCCAGCTTCGCAAGCACGCTCAGAAGCGTCAAGAGGTAAGGTCATAGGAGGAAATAGTGACTATAATAAAAGAGCTTGAGTTAGTAAATAAGTATGGTATGCATGTACGTCCGGCGGGTTCCTTAGCAAAGGTCTGCCAGAAGTACCAATCAGAGATTACTGTAGATAATGCCGGAAATGCTGTATCAGGAAAGAGTGTTCTTGGTTTGATGACTTTAGAGGCACCAATGGGAACAATCTTGAAGGTTACTGCTATTGGCGATGACGCTGATAGAGCAATGGCAGAAATCGAGGAATTGATTGCAAATCATTTTGGAATTGCTGACGAATAGCAGCTTATAATTTAAGCAGCAATCGCGGTGCGGATAATCTGCGCCGCCTTTGCTATTTATGGATAGATTGTTTTTTAGGAAGAATAATGCCAATTTACGAGTATATTTGTGATGATTGTGGTCATGCTTTTGAGCATCTGGCAAGGAGCTATTCTGCACCGGCGCCAGTTTGCCCAAAATGTAATTCAGAGAAGACAAAGAAGCAGTTTTCAACTTTTTCCTCTCATACAGCAACAGCATGCGACCATTGCTCCAGTGGGGATATTTGTGCAGGCAGTGGCAGTTCTGGAGGGCATCATTGTTGTGGTGCAGGCTGTGGTTGCCATGGCCATTAATGTTATAACGCATATTATTTAAGTAAGAAATTCAATTAAAAAGAATAAAATAAAATCAAAGGGTAAAAAATGAAATTATTCAAGGTTTTGGCACTGGCAATGATGGCTGTGCTAATGACAACAGGTTGTGCAACAAAGATTCAATTTACATCAGAGCCAGAGGGCGCTGTAATTCGTTATCGTGGAGCAGGCCGTGCTGCTTATCGTTGGAATACTGCTTCAAGCCGTACACCAGCAGAGGCAGAGGTTTATTATGGTAAAATTACAGCTTATGCAGTATGGACTGACAAGGATGGTAAGCATGTTATGTCCGAGCCAAAAGATGTAGTTCTTTCTAATTGGAAAGATGTTGAAACTGTCCATTTTGATAAGAATACTGATATTAGAAAATAATTTTAGTTACCAACATATTTTCTAATACAAAGTGCTAAATATATGGCAAAACGAAAACGTAATAAAATAACAAATATCATTGAATATATTCCATTGAGAATAGCAATATTCTTGGTGGATATAATTCCACTAAGAGTTTCATTGGCAATGAGTAAAGCCGTTGGACTTTTGGTTTGGTGGTTATTGCCTAATCGTAGACGTTTAGCCGTAAATAATATACTTCTTGCTGGAATTACAGAGGATAAAAAAGAAGCAAAACGAATTGCTAAAAAGTCATTTATTAGCTTTTCTATGCTTACAATTGAGTCACTTGCAGCATCAAAGCTGATTACCCCTGATACATTTGATAAGTATATCGATATGTCAGAGGTATCTCCAGAAATTGAAAAGGTTTTCAGAACTCCAGACGTAGGTGTAATCCTTTGTTCTGCACATCTTGGAAATTGGGAGGTAAGTGGTCATGCAATTTCATTTTTGAAGCGTTTGATCGCAGTTGCAAGAACTCTTGATAATCCATATGCACAGCGCTTGTTAGAGAAGCGTAATCCTCGCCGTAATATAGAAATTGTTGCCAAGCATTCTGCTGATAAAGGAGCTCTTTTGCGCCCACTTCGTAATGGAATGCTACTTGGTTTAATCTCTGACCAGCATGCCACATCCCATCGCATTTTTGTCGATTTTATGGGAACTCCTGCTTGGACAATTACTTCACCAGCACGCTTACACATTGCCACACGCTGTCCAATTATTTGTGGCGTTGCAATTCGTACTGGATTTATGAAGTTCAAGATTGTTACAACAGGTCCATTTGAATTTGAGCGAACAGAAGATAAGGAAGCCGATATCTTAAAAATCACTCAAATCATGAACAAAGAACTAGAAAAATTTATTCGCCAGTATCCTGAGCAGTACCTTTGGGCTCATAAGCGTTGGCGTAAAAGATAAAACAAAATAAAGAATAGGATTAACGATGTTAGAAGAAAAAATCATGAATGCCCACCTAGGTGGTAAGGTTGCAACAGATCTCCCTAAGCCAATTAAGTCAGTAGACGATTTGTGTGTTGCATATACACCTGGAGTAGCACTACCAGTAAAGAAGATTGCTCAGGATGAGTCACTTGCTTTTGACTATACAGCAAAGGGTGGTTTGGTAGCTGTCGTGTCTGACGGTACAGCAATTCTTGGTCTAGGTGATTTAGGTGCAACTGCTTCAATTCCTGTTATGGAAGGTAAGGCAGTTCTATTTAAGACATTTGCTGATGTTAATGCATGGCCAGTAGTTTTGAATCATTGCCGTGAGAATGGTGAAAATACAGGAAAGACAGACCCACAGCGCGTAATTGATGCTGTGATGGCAATCGCTCCAATGTACGGAGGCATCAATCTTGAGGATATTGCTTCTCCTGCATGCTTTGAGATTGAGGATAGACTAAGCGAAATGCTTGATATTCCTGTATTTCATGATGACCAGTGGGGTACAGCTGTGATTGTAAGTGCAGCTGTTCGTAACTATGCTATCTATAGCAATAAGAAGCTAGAGGATTTAAAGGTTGTTATCAGTGGTGCTGGTGCCGCAGGTCTTCGCATCCGCGATGTTCTTGAGGCAACTGGTGTAAAGAACTTCACAATGTGCGACAGTAAGGGTGTTAATTATAAGGGCCGCCCAATCAATAAGCCACACCTAGAGCGTGTTGCTATTGAGACAGAGGCTCGCACAATCGCAGATGCACTTGTTGGTGCAGATGTTATGATTGGTGTTTCTGCAGCAAACTGCATTAAGCCAGAGTGGGTATTGAAGATGGCAGATAATCCAGCAATCTTTGCAATGGCAAACCCAGATCCAGAGATTCGCCCAGAGCTAGTTGCAGAGGCATTTGGCGATAAGCCTTATGTAATG
>JAFPBK010000023.1 GCA_017424105.1 Kiritimatiellia bacterium
GTGCATCACCCTGCTCGGCGGCCTTGCGATACCACTTCACGGCTTCAGTGTAACTTTGTGGCACGCCTAGACCATCGTCATAGCAACGACCCAAATTGTATTGAGCATCAGCATCACCCTGCTCAGCAGCCTTGCGAAACCACTTCACGGCTTCAGTGTAATCTTGTGGCACGCCTAGACCATTTTCATAGCAACCACCCAAAATGAATTGAGCAGCAGCATCACCCTGCTCAGCTGACTTGCGAAACCACTTCACGGCTTCAGTGTAATCTTGTGGCACACCTTGACCACTGTAATAGCAAGCACCCAATTTGGATTGAGCTCCAGCATCACCCTGCTCAGCTGACTTGCGGAACCACTTCGCTGCTTCTGCGTAATTCTCTTGATTTAAAAATTCGTTTCCTTTTTTAAATGCATCCTCAGCAGAAATTTTCTCAAATGCCTTTGGAAACTTATTTTTGATTTCCTGAACCTTTTCCTCATCAGAAAGAGAAGATGCTCCTATCTTTTCAAGCCGTTCAAGTCCAACTTTTAGCGTTACAGGATTCTCTGAATAAGAACTTTTTAGCCAAATTTCTGCTTCTTTAATACAATCAAATAATTCTGTAGCCTGTGCATTTAATAAAAACACTGATAGTGCTACACCTATAATCAAGAGCTTTATTTTCATTTTTCTTCCTTTTAGTTTGGTAAATATCAAATTAACATGGCTAATTATAGCATTCATCTCATCTCATTACAATAACCGTTTTTAATAATGGCGTTATTGTTTCAAAGGGGTGAATGTGTAATACCCCTACTATTCCATTCTGGAAGCCAAGAAAGTCTCGACAGCACTTACTTTTGGCCAGCTCGCGAAATTTTCCTTAGCTCAAATATAATTACAACGAGCGCGACAAGTCCTGCTAAGCAATCTGATACTGGGCCTGCACACCAAACACCAGGTATTCCCCAAATCATCGGCAAAAAATAAATTAGAGGGATAAGCATCAAGCCCTGACGCATAAATGCAAAAAGGATTGCAACCCATGCCCTGCCTATTGATTGGAAATATGTTGTCGTCATGATAGACACAGCAATAAACATAAAGCCAGAGCATGCCAACCGCAAATAATGAGGTCCTTTTTCAACTAGTAAAGCCTCGCTTGTAAATGCTGCAATTAGATATGGTGCGAAAATCATGCACCCTAGCATTCCAATAAGGCAAAGAACCTCACCACCTAAAATTGCTTTTTTCATTGCCTCAGCTATACGTGCATATTTTTTTGCACCAAAGTTATATCCTATAATTGGCTGTAAGCCCATGCTCAAACCAAAGGTAGGAATAATTGCTAATAAAATAATGCTATTTGCTATACCAAATAATGCAATCATCATTGTACCCTCTGCCTCAGATGAGGAATACAAAGAAAAAGCATTGATAAAAAAGCCTTGAACAAATGAGCCAAGCATTTGCATTGAAAATGGAGACAAACCTATGCTAAACACTTTTGGAAGAGTCTTAATGTCTATCCTCATATTACGAGGTCTAAATTTAAGAACAGCAGCTTTTGAGCTAAAATGCCAGAAACAATATGCCATTGCTAAGAACATAGAAATATTTGTTGCCCAAGCAGCACCGCGGATACCCATTTCAAAGCCAAAAATAAAAATTGGATCTAAGATTATATTTGCTCCAGCTCCGATAAGCATTGCTACCATTGAGCGAAAAACATTACCCTCCGCTCTAACAATACCACTCATACCAAAGCCTAGATGGGCAAAAATATTACCCAAGAGAATAACTCTCATATATTCTGCAGCATAAGGTATTGAAGATGGTGTTCCTCCAAGAAGCAAAAGGATTTTATCGAGTAATAAGTAACAAATAAATGGTATTACTATAAAGAAAATAATTTTAACTAATACCATTTGCCCGAGTAGCTTCTCTGCCTCTTCCTTGCATCCTTCGCCTAATTTAATTGAGACAAGAGCACCAGTGCCAACTCCTATTAGTGTTCCAAATGATGTCAATATCATCATAAATGGAAAAGTTAAGGTCAAACCTGCTAAAGCAGCTTCATTAACTCCATGACCAATATATAATCTATCAACAACATTATAGATTGCTTGAACAATCTGCGCCACCACAGCTGGGATTGAGAACTGCCAAAGCAATTTACTGATAGGAGCAGAACCTAGTTGCTCCTCTTTTTGTGATTTTGCTAACTCTGACATTAGAATATATCTAAATTATTTCTGTACCATTACCCTGTAGCGTGCTCTTTGTTAGCAGGCTGCCATTTGAATAAATTTCAAGATCAAAAGGCTTATCTACACCCATAGCTGACACATGATACTTGCCATCAATATTCTTTACCACAACATCAAGCTCACAATCACCAGTCTGACCGTAAACCTTTGCTGATGCTGTTGTGCCATCTGCTAATTCATAAACTCGGAGCACAACATTATCGCGATAATCATAAATTGACTTTGTGGCAGTGTCATTGAATGCAATAATTGAGTTCTCGCGAACAAATAAAGGTAAGCTAAAATAATCGTATTGATTTGAAAACCAAGCTCCACCCTCAACTACTTCACCAGTTAGAAGGTGTGTCCAGCGTCCCTTTGGAAGATAATACTCTGCCACACCATCCTCTCTAAATACTGGAGCAACAAGCAAAGACTCGCCTAGCATATATTGTCTATCCAAATATGCACATGCTGGGTCAGATGTAAATTCTAGTGGCATAGTGCGAAGCATAGGCACACCAGTTTCACTTGTATATTTTGCTTGTGCAAGCAAATATGGCAACAAGCGACATTTTAGCTTTGCAAAATGGCGCGTCACATCAACCGCTTCTTCATCATAGCCCCAAGGCACACGATATGATGAGCTTCCATGTAAACGGCTATGTGTAGAAAGCAAGCCAAAAGCAACCCAACGCTTAAAAACATCTGGTGTTGAGAAATTCTCAAAGCCACCTATATCGTGGCTCCAGAAGCCAAAACCAGACATACAAAGCGACAATCCACCGCGCAAGCTCTCTGCCATTGACTCATAATTGCCAAAGCAATCACCACCCCAATGTACAGGGAATTGCTGACCACCAGCAGTTGCAGAGCGAGCGAATACAACAGCATCCTTTTCGCCCTTAATTTTTTTAATTTCATTAAAGACAATCTTATTGTATTGATGTGTGTAGAAATTATGTGCTTTTTTAGGATCAGAGCCATCAAAGAATACAACATCCTCTGTTGGGATACGCTCACCAAAATCAGTTTTGAAGGCATCTACACCCATATCCAACAATGCTCTCAGCTTGCTGCGATACCATTCACAAGCTGCTGGATTAGTGAAATCAATAATACCCAAGCCAGGCTGCCACAAATCGCCCTGCCATATAGAGCCATCCTTACGCTTTAATAAATATCCATTTTCAGCAGCTTCCTTGAATGTAGGAGCTCTCTCACCCAAATAAGGATTGATCCATACACAAACCTTTAGGCCCTTTGCATGGATGCGTTCAATCATACCCTTTGGATCTGGGAACACCTTTGGATCCCATTCAAAGCTACACCACTCAAAGCCCTTCATCCAATAGCAATCGAAGTGAAAAACCTGTAATGGAATTCCTCTATCGAGCATTCCATCTACAAAGCTCATTACTGTCTTTTCATCATAGTCAGTTGTAAATGAAGAAGAAAGCCATAGACCAAAAGACCAATTTGGAGGGAGTGCAGGCTTACCAGTTATTGTTGTATAATTGGAGAGCACATCACGCATAGAATCACCACCAATAATGTAATATTCAATGCGCTCACCAGGAACACTAAACTGAACCTTTGAAA
>JAFPBK010000024.1 GCA_017424105.1 Kiritimatiellia bacterium
ACCAATTATTACATCTGCAGGTGGAAGTGTAGCAAGCTTTGCTTCCTTTGAAGTGTCACTGTTGTCTCCATTATGAGCAATTCTTACACCATTTAATTCAATCAGGTAAACATTGCATGGGACACCTTGGTTGCCCATGAAATTCCAAATTTTTAATCCCTTAAGCTCAAGAGGTTCAGCGCAATCTTTGTTTAGAATAATACAATTATCTTTGTATGGAGCTTGCTTGATTTTGTTTGCCCATTCCCCAAAAAGTTTCATTTGGTTTGGCAAAATAACAGTCTTTTTGCGTTTAAGCATTTCTATTACCAAGCCTGAGGAATAGTGGTCGCCATGTAAATGAGTGATAATCAATACATCAAGCAGGTCTGCTAAACGCTCAATGTCTTTAGGGGACCATACAAATTTTGTTTTAGAACCTGTTGTCATATGAACAAAAGGGCCACAATTAATGTCGATGCCAACAGTTGTGCGAGGTCCTTTAACGATAAAGCCCATATTATAGAGTTTCCATAATTTAAGCTCGTTTGAACTTACATAAGCACGCTGTACTTCGTTTAGTGCTTTATCGCGATTACGAGAAGCAAAATCAATGACGGTGAGCTTATATTGCTCTAAATCTGTTGGAGCAATATTTTTATCATAATTATTTACATGTAAAGGGAAATCAATTAAGCGTAGGGCTGTCATGCGATGTGGATCATATGCGTCCTTGCTTTTAGAACGTGCGAGTAATTGCTCCGCGAATTTAATTGTTTCTGGCATCCATTTAGAATTAGGGGACTCAATGCGAGAGATAAATGAATTGAGATCATTTGCCAGTAAAGGAACCTCAGTTGCTCGTTTTTGAGAATATTTAATCAAATCTGTCTTAACAGAAGCAACTGGCTTCTCTTGCCAATCAAAGGCAAGGGCTGATAACATGCAAAATGCAAGAAATAATTGTAGTAATGTTTTCATATTCTCTATTATAAGTCATTTGTATGTAGTTTTACAACTGTTTTTTATGTCTCAAAATATCTAATTTTAAGGCTGATACACTTGCACCAAAATATAGCATTTGATATAATAAGGAAAATTTTGGTGAGCGATTGCTCGTAAATATAAAGGAATTATTATGGCAAATGAATTAGATGAATTGTCTGGACCAGTAAATCCACAAGGTCGTGATGTAAACGTTATTGAGCGTCAGCTTCAAGTTAAGGTAGGTTGGGGTTCTACATTGTTTGAGATTATTCTTTGGCTTTTATTTATTATTCCTGGTGTAATATTCTTGTTTAAGAAAATTGCCGCTAGAAATTATTTTCTTCAGCTTCAACAAAAGCTTCAAGCTGAGGCTTCACAAATTGATAATTATCTAATGCAAAGAGTGCAAATTCTTCAAAATGTAGCTCCTTTGGTAAATAAGGCAATTGATTTAGATAAGGATGTGATGAAGGCTGTTGCTGCTTATCGTGGCGGTGGCTCTCCAGATGCAAATCGTAATGCTATGCAGCAACACATTGATGCTGGTTTTGGAAGACTATTCCCTCAGGTGGAGGCATATCCAGAATTGAAGGCTCATCAAGCAATCGCATCTGCTATGCAGCAGAATGATTATCTGCAGCGTGAAATTACAGCAGCTCGTTCTTTGTATAATGATACAGTACTTCAGTGGAATACAGATGTATATCGTTGGCCAACAAAGATGATTGTAGCTGCACGTGCTGGCTATACTACTCGTATTCCATTCTCTGCTTCTGCAGAAATTAAAAAGGCAGCAACAAGCACTTTCTTCTAAGAAAACAGTAAATGTCAGAGGTTGTCTATGACCCTCTAGAGCGTTATCAAAAAGAATTTGAGCAAAAATTCTTTCAGGTAGCAGATAATACATTTCAACAACTCGAAGAGCAGTCTGGTGTTGATCGCAATGCGAATATTGCGCTTTGCTTAAAAATAAAGAAACTAGAGGCAGATAAAGAAAAGGTTAAATCTAAGACCTCGTTTTTCCGAGGTCTTAGGATTGTTCTTGTTGTTTTAATTGTGATTTTAGCTGCCATTGGTTTTGTTTCATATGAAGAACAACAAAGATTTACTTATTTACATCTTCTGATTGGTTCGGGAATTATAGGCCTTTGTTCTATTATATTTGCTGCAGTAAATCCACGTATTAAAAATTTGGATTCTCGGATTCGTTCGCTTGAAGCGACAATTGAGGGGCTTAAGAAAAAAGCTTGGGAGCAAATGAAGCCCCTCAATGATTTGTATACATGGGACTTGACCACAAGCATGATTCAGCAGGTTGTCCCTAAACTTGAGTTTGATAAATTTGTTCATCAGGGACGTCTCCAAGAGCTTATTGATGATTATGGATTGGCAGATTTACCAGAAACCCAATCTGTGTTGACTACGCAAAGTGGAGAAATCAATGATAATCCATTTGTTGTAGCACAGATATTAAGCCAAGAGTGGGGTACAGAAACATATTATGGCACAAAGGTGATTACATGGCGTGTTGCTGTTCGTACAGGCAATGGTGATGTTGTTTATGTGACTCGTACCCAAACGCTCACTGCATCTGTAAATGCACCAATTCCAATTTATCCTATTCATAATTGTCTTATTTATGGTAATGATGCAGCTCCAAAACTCTCTTTTATGCGTGTTCCATCTCAGCATTCAGGAGATAAGGATGGCTTTTTTGATAAGTTGAGTAAAAAGCGTGATATGAAGCGACTTACGAAATTCTCTCAAAATTTGAAGGATGAGTCGCAATATACGCTTATGTCAAACAAAGAATTTGAATTATTATTTGAAACAACCAATCGTACAAATGAGCAGGAATATCGCTTGCTGTTCACACCACTTGCTCAGAAGCAGATGCTGAGCTTAATCAATGATTGCAGGGTTGGCTTTGGAGATGATTTCTCCTTCAGGAAACAATCAAAGATAAATGTAATTACAGCAAAGCATATGGACGGGATGTCGCTTGATACCTCTCCATCCAGATTCTATGATTATGATATAGTGCGTGCAGAAGCAACATTTAAGCGATTTAACTGCACGTATTTTAAGTCGCTTTATTTTGCATTTGCTCCATTGTTGGCAATTCCATTATATCAGCAGATAAAGCCATTACGTAAAATTTATGCTCCTTACGAAAAGCAGTCTTCAAATTGGGAATTAGAGTCATTAGTTAATTACTATGGAGATAGAAGGTTTAAGGGCCGTGATATTGAAACACAGGCTATTTTAAAGGCTCAAATGACAGAGAGACAGGGGCGTGATGGTTTTGTGTCAATTACTGCACATGGTTTTTATACAGAAGATCGTTTGACGATGGTGCCGATGTTAGGTGGAGATGGAAATATGCATTCGGTACCAGTATATTGGAAGGAATATTTGCCAACATCAAATACATCATCTATCATGGTGCGAGAGTATGAAGATAATGAATTCGCTGATGGTAATCAGGCTGTAGCTGATGAATTTTGTGATGTACTAAGTTCATTCTCTTGCGATGGTGTGCTTTCTCGCCGCAATATACTTTCTGGAATCATGGGCCGGAGAATGAGCTAAATTCGGACACGAATTTAGGCTATTGTTCTCGTGCTGCACAAAATTTTTATTCTCGCTATCAAGCACGAGTTTACTGCCAATATAAAAATATTAGTGCAATGTTTATGGCATTCGTGTTAAAATAAACGAAATTTTATTTTTAATTTGTGTGAGGGATAAAAATGATTAAAACAATACCTGAGGGTGCAGCAGTACTTTCATACCGTGTAGCATATGCAGATACAGATATGATGGGTATCGTGTATTATGGTAATTATCTGACACTTTTTGAGCGTTGCCGAAATGAAGTAATGCGTAAAACAGGCGTTACATATAAAGAAATGGAGCAACGCGATAAGGCAATGCTTCCAGTAATTGAAGCGCATGTAGATTATGGTAAGCCAGCACGATATGATGACGAACTAACAATTTACGGATGGTTGGCATCTGCTGGAGGTGTTCGTATAAAGGTGTGTTGTGTTGTAAAGCGAGGTGATGAGCTATTGGCATCTGGTTATACGGTTCATGCATGTGTGTCAACAGAGAATATGCGCCCAATGCGTTTACCTTCATATATATTAGAGAATATTGTGGCAGAGTAGGAGAGTAGCAAAGATATGAGCTACGAGTGGATGGAGTATTTCCCTAAGCGTGCACTTGCGATTAAGGCAATTCGTGAATATTTTGATTCAGAGGGTTTTATAGAGGTTGATACGCCAGTGCGTATCCCAGCACCAGCCAATGAGCCACATATTATTCCTCCGGCAAGTGGTAATTGGTTTTTAAGAGCCTCGCCAGAATTGCAATTAAAACGTTTGCTTGCAATGGGTTTTACAAAACTATACCAGATTGGACCATGCTTCAGGCAGGGTGAATCTGGTGATAGGCATTCACCTGAATTTACTATGCTTGAGTGGTATCGTGCTAATGCGACATATCTTGATGTCTTGGAGGATATGCGCAAATATGTTGTTGCTGCGGCAATGGCAGTAAATGGAAGCACGATTGTAGAGCGAGACGGAATTACTCTTGATTTAGCAGCAGAGTGGGAGATAATTACAGTACGCGATGCCATGATAAAATATGCAGGCTGGGACCCGTTAGAGGAGTACGACCAGGATCGTTTTGATTTTGATATGGGGTTAAAGATTGAGCCTCAATTACCAAAGGACAGGGTTGTTGTTCTAATGGATTATCCTGCACAGGCTGCTGCACTTGCTCAATTGAGTGCGCGTGACAAGCGTGTTGCAGAGCGTTGGGAGGCATATGCTTTTGGCATAGAGCTGTGCAATGCATTTGGTGAATTGATTGATCCTGTTGAGCAGAGAGCACGTTTTATTGCTGCACGTGAGGAAAAGATTGCTTGTGGAGAGACACCAATGCCATTAGATGAGGAATTTTTGGCTGCGCTTGGTTCTATGCCTCCATCAGGCGGTGCAGCATTGGGAATTGACCGTTTGATTATGGTGCTTACAGGTGCTGAGTCTATAGGCAAGGTCCGATTCTGCTAATACTTTATTTTGTATAATTTAGCACCTTTCAAATTTTCCTAGTCAAACTAGCCCAAAAAGCAATAATTCTGCTTGTAAATTACCCCAAAATATGGCATCATATATCCGATTTGTGGCATATTTTTTTCTTATTAAGATATAATCTTAATATGCCTCGAACTGGAATTCGATAAAAAAATCTCGATTTTTTATTAAATATACAAAACTAATAACGAAAACGAAGGAACAGCAATTATGTGTGAAAAATGCATATCTTCGGCAGCAGCCGAAAAGTTCGCTGAACTGGATGCGTTCATCGCAGGTCTAAATCTTGATATGTCAAGTGATCGCCGTCGCGGTAGCCTAATCCAAATTCTGCATAAGGCACAGCACATCTTTGGTTATCTACCAAGAGAAGTGCAGAAGCATGTCGCACAGAAGCTAGCAATCCCTGAGGCAGCAGTCTCTGGCGTAGTAAGCTTCTATAACTACTTTACAACAAAGCCAAAAGGCAAGTACGTTGTTGATGTTTGCCTAGGTACCGCTTGCTATGTTAAGGGTGCTGAAGGTGTACTACGCGAGATAGAGCGCGTTCTAGGTGTTCAGGCTGATACAGACCCAACACCAGATGGTCTATTCTCAGTTTCTGCTCTACGCTGCGTTGGTGCTTGCGGTCTTGCTCCAGTTATGATGGTTAATGGCAAGGTATACGGTAAGGTAACTCCTGCTAAGGCAGTTGAAATCATTAAAGAATATCAGCAGAAGGGTTAAGCCATATGAGCAAACTAACATCTAAAGCAGATTTTATGGCAAAATACGAGGCATGCAAGGGTCTTCTTGCATTGCGTGTTGCCGGTGGTTCTCTTGATTCAAAGAAAAAGGATATCCTATGCTGCGGCGGTACAGGCTGCCACGCTTCCTGTGCTCAGGAAATTATGGATAACCTAACAGCAGCTATTAAAGAAGCTGGTCTAGAGAATGATGTTCGCGTTATTCAGACAGGTTGCTTTGGCTTCTGCGCACAGGGCCCAATCGTTAAGGTAATGCCTGATAATATTTTCTACGTACAGGTTACTCCAGAGGACGCTAAAGAAATCGTTGAGAAGCACATTGTAAATCACGAGCCAGTTGAGCGCCTACTTTTCGTAGAGCCAATGCTTAAGGAGTCTATCCGTGATTATGCAAAGATGAGCTTCTATGCTAAGCAGAGCCGTATCTCTCTACGCAACTGCGGTCTGATCGATGCAGAGTCAATCGATGAGTACATTGCAAACGAAGGTTACATGGGTCTAGCAAAGTGCTTGTTTGACATGACTCCTGATAAGGTTGTTCAAGAGGTTCTAAATTCTGGTATCTGCGGTCGTGGTGGTGCAGGCTTCCCAACAGGTATGAAGTGGAAGATCGCTGCTAGTGTTAAGGCAGAAGAGAAGTATATCGTATGTAATGCTGACGAAGGTGACCCAGGTGCATTCATGGATCGCTCTATCATGGAAGGTGACCCAAATAGCGTTATCGAAGCTATGGCAATCGGTGCTTATGCAATCGGCGCACAGCGTGGTCTTGTTTACATTCGTGCTGAGTATCCTCTTGCAGTTTCTCGCCTACAGCTAGCTATCGACCATGCTCGTGAGGCAGGTCTTCTAGGTAACAACATCCTAGGCACAGATTTCTCATTCGATATCGAGATTAAGCTAGGTGCTGGTGCTTTCGTTTGCGGTGAGGAAACAGCTCTTATCCACTCAATGGAAGGTCAGCGCGGTGAGCCTACAACTAAGCCTCCATTCCCAGCAAATATCGGTGGTGGTTACTGGGGTTGCTCAACAAACGTTAACAACGTTGAAACTTATGCTTCTATCCCTCAGATCATCGTTAAGGGTGCTGATTGGTACGCAGGTATCGGTAACTGGAAGCGCGAGCTAGATGAGAACGGAAACTTTGTAAAGACAATTTCTGGTAACTCAGGTACAAAGGTATTCGCTCTTGCTGGTCAGATTAACAACGTAGGTCTTGTTGAAGTTCCAATGGGAACAACTCTACGCGAAATCATCTACGATATCGGTGGCGGTATCTCTGACAACTGCCAGTTCAAGGCAGTTCAGACAGGTGGTCCATCTGGTGGCTGTATCACAGAAGAGAACCTAGATACTCCAATCGATTTCATGAACCTACAGAAGATCGGTTCTATGATGGGTTCTGGTGGTATGATTGTTCTTTCAAACAAGGACTGCATGCCTGCTATGGCTAAGTTCTACCTAGAGTTCACAAAGGACGAGTCTTGCGGTAAGTGCACACCATGCCGTATCGGTACACGTCGTATGCTTGAAATGCTAGAGAAGATCTGCGATGGCAACGGTACAGAGGAAATGCTTGAGGAGCTTGAAGAGCTTGCTAATACAATCAAGGACACAGCTCTATGTGGTCTTGGTCAGACAGCTCCAAACCCAATCCTAAGCACACTACGTTACTTCCGTGACGAGTATATCGCTCACGTACGTGATAAGAAGTGCCCAGCAGGTACATGCACAAAGCTTTACACACTAACAATCACTGACGCATGTAAGGGATGCACAAAGTGCGCTCGCTTCTGCCCAGTTGACGCTATCGTTGGTAAGGTTAAGGAGAAGCATGTTATCGATCCAGCAAAGTGCATCAAGTGCGGTGCATGTATCTCCAGCTGCCCATTCAAGGCAATCATTAAGGAATAAGGAGTTTTTTCAATGGCTAATGTCACTGTAACAATTAACGGACTAGCAGTTTCTGTACCAGCAGGTACAACAATTCTAGAGGCTGCTAATAAAGTAAATATCCACATTCCAACATTGTGCTATTGCCCTGATGTTGGCGGTGGAGAGCCTAATAAGCCAGCTTCATGCCGTCTTTGCCTTGTTGAGGCAACAGGCATCCGCGGCCCACGTGCTATCCTAGTACCAGCTTGCGCTACTCCAATTGAGCGCGATGGTATCGTTGTTTCTACAAACTCCCTACGTGCTATGAAGTCACGTCGCACAGTTCTAGAGCTTCTGCTTTCAGATCACTCTGGCAACTGCTTGACTTGCGCTAAGAATGGCGAGTGCGAGCTTCAGAAGCTAGCTCAGGAGTTTGGCATCCGTGAGGTTTCTTACCAGGGTGTTCAGAACGACTTCCCAACTGACACATCTACCGCAATTATGCGCGACCTAAATAAGTGCGTAATGTGCCGTCGTTGCGAAACAGTATGTAACAAGGTTCAGACAGTTGGTGCTCTAACAGGTAACGGCCGTGGCTTCGCAGCTAAGGTTGGTACTGCTAGCATGATTCCTCTTGCTGATACTTCTTGCACATTCTGCGGTCAGTGCGTAAACGTATGCCCAGTTGGTGCAATCACAGGTGTATCTTATGTTAAGAAGGTTTGGTCAGCAATCTGCGATCCTTCAAAGACAGTTATCGTACAGACAGCTCCAGCTGTTCGCGTTGCTGTTGGTCAGGAATTCGGCTTCAAGGCTGGCGAGGCAGTAACAGGTAAGCTAGTTGCTGGTCTAAAGGCTCTTGGCTTCGATAAGGTATTCGACACAGACTTCTCTGCTGACCTAACAATTATGGAAGAGGGTACAGAGCTAGTAAATCGTGTTAAGGAAGGAAAGAATCTACCAATTCTAACTTCTTGCTGCCCAGGTTGGATTAACTTCCTAGAGCACCACTACCCAGATCTACTAGATATCCCATCTTCTTGTAAGTCTCCACAGCAGATGTTCGGTGCAGTTGCAAAGACATACTATGCACAGAAGATCGGTGTAGATCCAAAAGATCTTGTTGTTGTATCTATCATGCCATGCCAGGCTAAGAAGTATGAGGCAGGTCGCCCAGAATTCGAGCACGATGGTGTTAAGGACGTTGACTATGTTGTTACAACTCGCGAGCTAGTACGTATGTTCCGTGAGGGTGGTATCAACCTAGCAAATCTAGAGGATGCAGAGTTTGACAATCCATTAGGTGAGTCTACAGGTGCAGCTGTTATCTTCGGTGTAACAGGTGGTGTGCTAGAAGCAGCACTTCGCTCTGTATACTGGATGCTAAACGGCAAGAACCTAGAGGGCGATGCAATCAACTTCCGCGCAGTACGTGGTCTTGATGGCGTTAAGGAAGCAAAGGTTGATGTTGCTCCTGGAGTATCTGTAAACGTAGCTGTATGCTCAGGTTTGGGTAACGCACGTAAGGTACTTGATATGGTTCGCGAAGATCGCAATCGCTTCCAGGCAATTGAGATCATGGCTTGCCCAGGCGGCTGTATCAATGGTGGTGGTCAGCCATACATCAATGGTGACCGCAAGGCAGCTCTTGCAGCACGCATGGAAGGCATTTATGCTGAGGATGCTGGCAAGGAGAAGCGCCTATCACACGAGAACGCAGATGTTAAGAAGCTTTACGAGGAATTCCTTGGCGAGCCAGGTAGTGAGAAAGCTCACCACCTACTACACACACATTACTGCTCAAACGCACGTGATTAATAACTAAAAAAAGGCGTCCTTCGGGGCGCCTTTTTTTAGTTAATAGATAATAGTGAATAACGAATAGGTAAGGCAAAAAAATATTTGAGGAGCATGCTGGGGTGTAGGACGTCCCCGTCCTACACGTTAACTGGGCTGTAAGACGTCCCCGTCTTACAGAATAACTGGGGTGCAGTACGTCCCCGTGCTGCACACAATATAATCCCTAAACGTGCGAAGGAAAGGGACGCAGAGAGCGCAAAGGACGCTGGGGTGCGCTGAGCTCGTGTGATGGCTTGCGTGGTGGTTCTGGGTGATACGCTAGCGCTTGTTGTTGGAGGCTAGGGCGACGCCTAGCCGCTCCAAGATAACGCCAACTGCCAATCGCTAGCGTGTACGGCCCACAAGATCATTGAGTAT
>JAFPBK010000025.1 GCA_017424105.1 Kiritimatiellia bacterium
AACATTAAAATCAAATTACAAATTAGCAGTTTAAAATTTTAGGTTTTACCTACAAATTTTGACCACACCCGATAAAAAAATACTGATTTATTTTTTATCATAAAACCATAGTAAAATATATGTTTCTAACAAAATACATTAAATATTTTTGTGTTAATCTATATTTTTTTATCTATTTGCTTGTGAGATTATCCCAATGACTGCATTGTCCTATGCATTGCAAATAAAATTCAACCACAAATTAAGGATAAATATTCTACTTGTTATTTTATTCTGTGATTGATAAAATTATTGGTAAATAATAACACAAGTTGATAGTATTTCTATGAGTATGAAAAATAAAAAACAAATTAAAATTGGTTTTCTTTCTTTGGGGTGTTCCAAGAATTTAGTTGATTTACAGATTATGGCAGACCATCTGCTAAAGGCTGGCTATGATGTTGGTGTAGAGCATTCTGAGGCTGATGTAATTCTTGTTAATACATGTGCTTTTATTGAGGCTGCTCGTCAAGAGGCTGTTGATGCAATTGAAAATGCCTGCCAATATAAGGCTTCAGGTACATGCTCTGCCGTAATTGTAACAGGTTGCCTTGCGCAACGTTATAAAACAAATATCTTTAAAGTATGTCCAATGGTAGATGCTGTAGTTGGTGTAGATCAGCTGGATGAATTACCAAAGATAATTGATGAAATATTGGCAAAGAAATCAGCTAATTACTGCACAATTCAGGCAGCTCTTCCAACACGCTTGTTTGAGCCATTAGATGAAGGATTTGTTTTTACCGGTGGACCATATGCTTACCTAAAGCTTGGTGAAGGCTGTATGCATGCTTGTGCATTCTGTGCAATTCCTGGTATTCGCGGCAAGCTGCGCTCACGCAAGCCTGCAGCAATAATTGAAGAGGCTCGTCAGCTGATTAAGCGCGGCTATAAGGAGCTAAATATCGTTGCACAAGATATTTCCAGCTATGGGGAGAATTTTAAGGATGGAACATCTCTCGCAAGCTTGCTTGCAGAGCTAGATAAACTTCCTGGTGACTTTAGAATGCGTCTTCTATATGGTCATCCAGCAAAGATAACTGATGAGTTGTTGCAAACAATTGCAAACAGTAAACACATTTGCCACTATCTTGATGTGCCTATTCAGCACAGTCATCCTGATGTGCTTCGTGGCATGCATCGTGCTGATACAATTAAGCATGTGCCAGAGCTAGTAAAGCGTATTCGTGCAGCAATGCCAGATGCAACAGTTCGCACTACATGCCTTGTAGGTTTCCCTGGTGAAACAGATGAGCATTTTGAACATCTCGTAGAATTTATTAAGGCAGTAAAATATGACCATATGGGTGCATTTGCATTCTCTCCAGAGGAGGGTACAGCTGCATATGATATGGGAGATGAGCCAGATGATTTGGTGGCAGAGTCTCGCCGTGAAGCACTTATGAAGCAGCAGGAGAAAATCTCTCGTAAGCTTCTAAAGCAGCGCCATGGTAAAGTTGAGCGTGTGCTACTGGAATCTTATGACGAAGAAAATGGGGTTTGGGTTGGTAGAACAGATGGCCAAGCACCAGATGATATTGACGGCGTAACCTTTGTGGTAAATGTACCTGAAAAGAAAAAGGTAGGCGACTTTGTTGATGCGGTCGTTGTAAATTCAAAAGCACATGACCTTATTGCTGAATATCGCAAATCAAAATAAAGCGTAACTCAGGTATTGAAAAAATTATTTCATACATAGAACTAATGGATAACTAATTATGGAATTAAAACCAAAAGAAAAATTCAAATGGCTTTCTTTTAAGGGAAGAATCTCAAGGAAAACATATTGGCGTAAGTTAATTAAGTTATTTGTATTAGCTATTTTGATTCCTTATTTGGTTGTGATGTTTCTTACGGTTTTTTTTACTTTGTTAGAAAACTCTTCTGATAAAAAAGAATATGATATTGACAATTCTACTACAAATATTGAATCTGTAGAATCTACAAATTCGGTTTCATCAGAGGTTGTGATTGTAGAAGAAATAAGCACCCCTAAAGAACAAATAAATCAAGATACATTTGTAGAAGAAGTATCAAGCAATGATTTGTCTTGTTCTGAAAACAATGAATATATTGATGATTCCCCGTGGGCTGGTACGACGTTAGCAGAAGAAGTAGATTCTGGTTTTCTTTTGTTTGTTTGTTTATTATTTCTTTATTGTTTAATTTTTGGTTCTATATTTCTTATCTTTTTGTTTCCTTTAACAATCAGGCGACTTCATGATTTGGGTTTGTCTGGATGTAGTTCTTTGGTCTTTTTGTTTTTATTTTTTATTCCAATACCATATGTATTTACAATTCTGATTTGCATTTTGGGATGCATTAAGGGAAATCCCGCAAAAAATAAATATGATTTAGAATCTGAAACAAATCCTTCTGAAATCCAAAATAATCAGCAAAAATAAATTTCATCGGAGAGGGCGGCTTTAGCCGTCCTTTTGCATTTTTAGGCATGATAACCCTCAAATAAGCAAAAATTTGTGGTTTTGGCTTTATTTTCTTGTAACGCTTTATTATAAAGTGGTATACTTTTTGCTGTAGGGTAAAATCGTATATGAAATCAAATATCTCTTTAAGAACAGATTTGCGGCAAACGCAGACAATGGCTCCAGCACTTGTGCATTCGCTCAAGCTGCTTGAGAAGCCTTTGCTTGAACTGTCTGCTGTTGTAAAAGAAGAGATTGCCTCAAACCCAATTCTTGAGCAGGAAGAGTCCTCTCCAATCTCTATTGATGAAGCTCGTGAAGAGTATGATGACCCTGAGCTTTATGATAAAAAAGTGGAGTTCGAAAATGAACTCCCAGATTCGTCCTATTCTAGTGATTTTAATGACGATTTTTCCGAAGATTCTGAATTTGCAGATGATGAACAATATGACGATGATTTATCGTCTGAAAATGAGTTCTCTGTCTTATCTCAATTTGCCCCTGATGAAGAGGATTATCTTTACCAAGCCGGTGGAAATAATGAATACTCACAAGATGAAGAAGAAAAGCGTCAGTTTATGTACGATTCTATCTCTCGTGGTGAGTCTCTTCAAGAGCACTTAATCAGCCAAATTGGTCTTGATCATTTCTCCTCAAATGAAATTGAAATTGCTGAAGAAATAATCGGTAGCATTGATGAACGTGGTTACTTAGTGACCCCTCTTGCAGAAATAGCTCAAGCATTAAATACAACTCTTGCAGAGGTTGAGAGCGTTTTAATGCGTGTTCAGGAATTTGACCCATGTGGTGTAGGTGCTAGAAGCCTCACCGAATGCTTGCTCATTCAACTTAATCATGCAGCAGAACCAAAGAATCAGCTTGCTAAAGAGCTTCTGGAAAAGTATCCAGACTTGCTTGCAGAAAGAAAGCTTCCGCAGCTCTTGCGTTTATGCGATTGCACAAAAGAGGAACTCTCTGATGCAATCGCATACATCACGCAATTCTCACCAACACCGGGCTACGATTTTGCCTCAAAGAAAATAGTTTATATTTTGCCTGATATTGAAGTAGAGTGGAGTGATGAAGAGCAAAGATTTGTCGGAACTGTGCTTAATGATTATATTCCAGAAATTCATATTTCAAAGAAATACCTCGCTCTGCTTGATGATGAAAACACTTCTCCTGAGGTGAAAAAATATATTAGCGAGAAGCTTCGTTCTGCAGAACAATTGCAGCGCGAACTCAGCTTGCGCGAGAGCACTCTTAAGCGTGTAACAGATTTGGTTGTGGCACATCAACAGGAATTTTTCACAAAGGGTATTATGGCGATGAAGCCATATACAATGCTTGAAATTGCTGATGAATTAGATTTGCATGAAACAACAATCAGCCGCGCTGTCGCAGGAAAGTATGTAAAGTTGCCTCAAGGTATTACAGAGCTTCGTCAATTTTTTGTTTCTGGTGTACAAAGTGAGGATGGCGATTTACTTGCTAATTCTGCCGTTAAGGAATTATTACGCAGCTTTATCAATGATGAGGATCCACATAAGCCACTTTCCGATTCGGAGTTGGTAAAAATGTTTAAGGAAAGAGGTGTGGAGCTTGCGCGCCGTACAGTAGCAAAATATCGTGATGCTCTAAAAATTCCTTCATCTACGCAACGAAAAAGGATATAATTTTTTATTGAAAGGTTAACATATGCTTTACACTGCTCGTTATATTATTACACAAAATGAAACAAGAGAAATTCTTGAGAATGCAGCGCTTTTGGTTCGTGGCACTGTCATAGAAGCAATTGGTCCTGCAGCTGAGCTTAAATCACAATTTCCAGATGAAGCTGTTGAGGATTTAGGTAATGCTGTAATTATGCCAGGCCTGATAAATGCACATACACATATTCCAATGTCATTCCTTCGTGGTTACTCAGATGATAAATCACTGATGGATTGGCTATACAAGGATATTTTTCCTGCAGAGGCAAAGCTCACTCCTGAGGTTGTTGAACTTGCAACTCTGCTTTCCTGTGCAGAGCTGCTTCGTTTTGGATGTACAGCATTTTACGATATGTATATGCTAGAGCGTTCTGTGTTCAAAGCTGCAGATAAGGTTGGAATACGAGCTGTGCTTGGTGAAAGTGTTTCATCATTTTTCCCAAGTTTGGATGCTAAAAATGTAGATGAATTTTTTGAAAGCTTTGATGCAAATGATGAGCTGATGAAAAATCATCAACTGATTCGTCATGCACTTAACCCACATGCAATTTACACAACAGAAACAGCAATACTTCAGCGCTGCCGTAAAGTGGCAAATGAGAAGAAGCTGCGCTTAGGTATACACATGTGTGAAACTACTGTAGAGACAGCAGGCTCCCTTGAAAAGAATAAGCAACGTCCAATTGCATATTGCGATTCAATTGGATTACTGGATGAAAATACAACACTTATTCATATGGTTGATATCAATGAGGAGGACATTGCCACAGTTGCTGCTCGTGGCTGTGCAACTGTTCATAATCCTGCATCTAATATGAAGCTTTCTTCTGGTGTATCTCCAATTCAGCAGCAGCTTGATGCAGGAATCGCTGTTGGTTTGGGAACTGATGGCCCAGCATCAAATAATGCACAAAATATGTTCCGCGAAATGTATATTGCTGCATTGCTTCAGAAGCTAGATAAAAAAGATCCATTGCAAATGCCAGTACAAACTGTGCTTGATATGGCTACACGTGGAAGTGCAGTAGCTCTTGGTTGGGCAGATACTATCGGTTCTCTTGAAAAAGGTAAGTCAGCAGATTTCTGTGCGCTGTCTCTTTCTGAACCAAATATGCAACCAGTTCATAAGGTGTTGTCAAATGTGGTATACTCTGCCACAGGTATGGAGAACAAAATTACAGTTGTTGCTGGCAAAGTTCTTTATAAGGATGGATTTTATACAAGCTTTGATTATGCAACAGTGCTTGAAGAAGCTGGTAAGCTAAGCGATTGGCTGAAAAATAACTGATTTAGATTTTAATTAAATTAAATTTACGAAAGGATAATATTATGGCAAAAGGAAAATGTAAGTGTGGTGGTCATGGACATAATGGTGGTTGCAAATGTCATGATGAAGTTGAAAATGTGGGATACAATAAGTTTTTTGATTTCCCATTAACTCGTCCTCATACTGGTATGCTTTTTGGTAATGGCACAATGGGTGTCATGGTTTATGGTGAAAAGAATATTGTTAAGGTTTGTGTAAGCCGTTCAGATATTTGGGACCATAATGGCGGAGTAGAGTGGGGTGATCAAAGCTTTGAAAAAATCTGTGATGTTTTGGAGAGAAAGGATGAAGAGACTCTTAATAAGCTTTTCCCTGCTGGTGGTCGCCAGACAACAATTATTCCTGTTGGTCGAATTGAGTTTGAACTCCCAGAAGGATATCGCTTAGTACAGGGTGTCATTTCTCTGAATGCAGGTTTTGCAAAGCTGTTTTTCTTTGATAAAAACGAAAATATAGTTGAAGCATTGCTTGCACATAGTGTAGAAGATAATGGATTTATAATCTCATTTTCAAAGAAAGTACAAGTAAAGGGACGCTCTGTTCCTGCTTGGGAATCTATTCAAGAATCTCTTGAAGAGAGAGGCTTTGCTCCTGTAGAAAAGAAAGATGCAAAAACAGGTAAGAAGGGCTATTGGTATCAGAAATTGCCTGTAGATCCTGGCTATGCTTGTGCATGGGAAATTGTTGGTGCCGAAATTAAAATTGCTGTAGAGCGCGACAGCGAAGATGCTAGTGCAACAGCTTTGGCTGTAACATTGTTAGAGAAATTGAATTTCCAAGATGTATTTCTAAAATCACATCGCTTTTGGGCGGCTAAATTTGAAGAGATCCCTTGCATTGAAATCCCTGATAATGATTTGTCACAGCTATACTATTATGGAATGTATAAGTTCATCATTGCAACTTGCATGAGTAAAGTTGCATGTGGTCTGCAGGGTCCATGGATTGAAGATTATCAGCTCCCACCTTGGGCAAGTGATTACCACTTTAATATCAATGTACAGATGTGCTATTGGCCAGCATATCAGTCAGGTCTATACAATGCACTTCTGCCTGTGTTTAACATGCTGGATAGCTGGAAGCCACGCCTAAGACATAATGCAAAGCAATTTATCAATATTGATAATGGATATATGCTTCCTCATGCTGTGGATGATAACGGAAAGTGCATGGGCAATTTCTGGACAGGTATGCTTGATCATGGCTGCACAATGTGGATGGCAACATTGATGTATCGCTATTTTGATTATTCCGGTGATGCAGAATTTATGAAAGCAACTGGCTATGATTTCATGGTTGGTGCAATGAATGTTTTCCTTGCAATGCTTAAGGAAGAAAAGGATGGTTCATTATCATTGCCATTTGGTGTTTCTCCAGAGTTTGGCGGTGCATCAATGAATGCTTATGGTAAAAACCCAAGCTTCCAGCTTGCTGTAGCACATCGTCTTGCTATGGACCTAATCGCAGCAGCTAAGGAGCTAAAGAAGAAGCCTGATCCTCGCTGGGCCGATATGATTGCTCGCTTACCAAAAGCATCAATCTTTAATCATCCAAATGGATCAAAACAAATTGGTTTGTGGGATGGAAAGAATTTAGATGTTTCACATCGCCATCATTCACATCTTGGTGCTATTGCTCCATTTGATACAATCGACTGTGAAGATCCTGCATGGAGAAAGATTGTTAATGATTCAATAACAAATTGGATTTACTGGGGTCCATCTATGTGGACAGGCTGGTGCATTACTTGGGCATCAATGCTTCATACTCATATGGGTAATGGCGATATGTCTGCTATGTATCTGAAGATATTTAATGATGTCTTTACAAATGAGGGTGGCGGTACACTTCACGATACATTTGCTGCAGGTATTTCTCTGTTCGGCATGTCTGTTCTTCCAGATGAGGCAGAAAAGGCAAGATTTGCTAAGCGCCCTGAAATTATGCAGCTAGATGGCGGCATGGGTGCAGTTGCTGCATTGTTGGAGATGTTTGTTGTTGAGAAAAATGATGTGGTTCATATCTTCAGAGGCTGTCCAAAGAAGTGGTCAAGTTGTGGCTTTGAGAAGGTAAGAACAAAGCATGGCTATATTGTTTCAGCTGCACGCGTACAATATGATTGTATTGCATTCATTCTTGATACAGATCAAGAAAAGCCTAAACCAATAAAGATTGCAAATCCATTCAAGGATAAGTCAGCAAAGGTTATTGCTGTTGATGTTGAGACTTCTGAATTACTTGGCGTTTTCTCTGGAGACGTATTTAAAATTAAGAATCTTGTAACAGCTGGTAAGAGTGTTCTATTTCACATTGAAAAGTAGAAAATGAAATAAGTGAATAGCAGAATTTACTTCTGCTATTCACCTTATAAAAACAAAATAAATTTAAGGAATATTATGACAGAAATCGATAATGATATGAATCTTGGTGAGCAACCAATCGCCAAAATTCTTGAAGAATATGGTTTGAAAACACATGATCTTGTAGTGGCAAGTGAGGTTCAGATGACTCACAAAATGGTGCAGCGTGCAATGAAGGGCCGCCGCCTTACAGCTAACACAAAAAATATTGTACTCAATGCACTTCGTAATGCAACTGGTGTACAATTTAAGATGACAGATTTATTTAACTACTAGGCATAAGATTATGGAAATTTTCGTTGGCAATTTAAGCTATAGCGCTGATGAAGACGAGCTAAAGAATATATTTGCTCAATATGGCGATGTAATTAATGTTACTATTTGCATTGATGAAATGACTGGGCGAGCATTAGGTCGTGCATTTGTTGAAATGAGCGATGCAGACGCAGCACGAAATGCTATTCTTGCTCTTAATGGAAAAGAGTTTGATGGCAGAAGCTTGCGCCTGGCTCCAAGCACAAGAGAATAATGATTCAGAGAGGCTGCTGTGTTAGATAAATCAAAAGCAATTCACCTGATAGGAATTGGAGGTGTTGGAATGTCAGCACTTGCCGAGCTGTTTATTTCGCTCGGCTACAAGGTTACAGGCTCAGAACGTTTTCTTGATTCAGGAAAACGCCTTCCTGTGCTTGTTGCATTAGAGAGTCAAGGTGTTGTTTTATTCCCCCAGACAGGTGAAGGCATAGACCCTGCCACAACAGGTGCAATTGTTGCAAGCACAGCAATTGAAGCAACTAATCCTGATATCGCAGCTGCTAATCGTTATTCAATTCCAATATATCATCGCTCTCAAGCACTTGCTGAGTGTTTAGAGAATCATAAGCTGATTGCAATTGCAGGAACTTGTGGAAAATCAACCACAACAGCAATGGTTGGTCATATTCTTGTTGAGGCAGGGCTTTCTCCTTTGGTAGTTAATGGAGCACCTGTTGTTAATTGGCGCAGCCAAACACAAACTGGTGCCGTTTATCCTGGCTCAGGTGAGTATGCTGTTGCTGAGGTTGATGAAAGCGATAAATCGCTTTTGAATTTTAAACCAGCTATTGCTGTAATTACAAATTGCTCTGCTGATCATTTTTCGCTTGATGAAACAAATGTGCTTTTTGATGATTTTTCAAAGCTTGTTTCCGGACCGGTAATTGACGGAAGAAATGAGCAAATCCCAGAAGTTGTTGAGCATGATTGGTCTGTTGAGTTTTTATATAAAAATCAAACATTTGTTGTTCCTCTGCCAGGGAAGCACAATGGAGAAAATGCTTATTGGGCTGTTCGCATTGCTGAGCAATTAGGAATTGCTCTTGATGTTATTGCAGCAGCATTAAAAAGCTTTGGTGGTGTTGCCAGACGCCTTGAGCTTGTGGGTACAAAAAATGGTGCACGAATAATTGATGAGTATGCCCATAATACAGAAAAGCTTCGTGCATCCATCCAAACAATGCAAGCTCGTGCAGAGCGTATTCTTGTTTTATGGCGTCCTCATGGCTATGCACCTTTGCGTAAGATGTTCTCTGCTCTTGAAAAGATGTTTGCAGAAACACTTCGCCCATCTGATGCTTTATATCTTCTCCCTGTGTTTGATGCAGGTGGTACCACTAATCGTACAATTCAGACAGATGAGCTGGCAAATGCACTTGCTGCTCGCGGGGTGAATGTTGAATATATCTTATCTCATAAAGAGGCATACGATAAAATTTCGCCACAATTAGCTCCAGGCGTATATGTAGGTATTTTTGGTGCACGTGATCCTGAGCTGACAGAGACAGCAAATAAACTTTGCGATAAATAATTGGTTTTACGCAAAAGATGAGTAGCATAGATAGAATAAGCGACAATACAATGGTTCAAGCATTCATTCGCTATCTTGAGAGTGAGCGAAATGAATCTCAAAATACTATTACTAGCTATCTGCTCGATATAGCACAATTTGCTACCTTTGTTTTTGGTGATATAGATGCTCTTGAGTGGAATCATGTAGAAAAGCGTGCTGCCCGTTCTTTTCTGGCAAATATTGCTGCAACGGGTGCTGCTCCTACAACTATTCGTAGAAAGCTTTCTGCAATGCGTACCTTTTATAAATTCTTAGTAAGGGAAGGTGCTGCGGAGAAGGATCCATTTTATACCTTGAAGGGGCCAAAGCTTTCTCGTGAGCTTCCTGATGTTTTGTCTGTTTCTCAAATTTCAGAGATAATGGATTATTTAGAGCGTTCTATTAAAGAAGCAATAGCGACAAATGAAAAGCCTTTAGTTGTTTATTTGAAGAAACGCAATCACGCCCTCTTTGAGTTACTTTATGGATCCGGCCTGCGTATAAGTGAAGCACTTGGTCTGACACGTGCTGAGTTATATCTGGACGATAATTATGTACGCGTATTTGGTAAGGGGCGTAAGGAGCGTATTTGTCCTTTAGGCTCTCATTCGATAAAGGCGCTGAAGGAAATGTTTGCTCAAGAGGCGATTGTTTGGCCAGATGCAAAGCCGGCAGACCCTGCCACATCAAAATTATTTAAGAATAAGCTTGGTAAAACGCTTACAGCACGCTCAGCCGAGCGCCTTATGCACGAGACACTTGTTGCTGTAGGGATTTCTGGCGAGTATACACCTCACTCATTGCGTCATTCCTTTGCTACGCATCTGCTTGATGCAGGAGCAGATTTGCGTGCGGTACAAGAGCTTTTGGGACATGAAAGCCTTTCTACCACGCAAATTTATACGCACGTGTCGGTTGAGCATTTGCGTACAGTGTATCATGCAGCTCACCCACATGCGTGATTCTAACTAAATTCGTGTCCGAATTTAGATGAAGCAGTGCGATGCACTATGAAGCGGTGCAAAGCACCATGAAGCATGCCTACGGCATATGAAGCATTGCTTCGCAATATATGCGGTGGAATTATTTAAAGTTTCAGCAAGGCGAGGACGCCATGCCGCCCAGTTATTCTGTAAGACGGGACGTCTTACAGCCCAGTTAACGTGTAGGACGAGGACGTCCTACACCCCAGTTAAGCGTGTACAAAAAGATATTTTCACCTTATCTATTCACTATTCTCTATTCACTAATTCAGCGATAGCCAATACCCTAGAACCCATTCGTGCTAATTAGAGCATATTCGTGTCCTTGAAAAAACGCACTCATTCGTGTACCTCATGAGCTTAGCGTACCTCCGCGTCCTTTGCACTCTCTGCGTTCCATTCCTTCACACATCTAGTTGTCGTGCTACACCAACTGCGAGCATCAGAAATAAAAAAGAAAAAATTTGGATTCATTATGGATTAGTTTTTATGGTTACACGCGCGCGCGAACAAATAATATATATAAAAGCAACGTGATGTGCTAAATTTATCAAAAAAAAAATTAAAAAAAATATTTTTTTATCGTTTTTTCTCTTGCAATGCTATCAAGAGTTATGGTAAATTAGTGCTTCCTTTGCATAGAAGAAGTGTAGCAAAGAAGAACGAATTAAGAAAAATTATGCCTACAATTAATCAATTAATCAGAAAAGGCCGTCAGACTCTTCCTAAGAAGAGCAAGTCAACGGCTCTAAAAAATTGCCCACAACGTCGTGGCGTTTGTCTAGTTGTAAAGACACAGACTCCTAAGAAGCCAAACTCAGCTTTGCGTAAGGTTTGCCGTGTCCGCTTAACAACTGGCTATGAGGTTACCGCTTATATTGGCGGTGAGGGTCATAATCTACAGGAGCATAGCGTTGTTCTAGTCCGTGGTGGACGTGTAGCTGACCTTCCAGGTGTTCGTTATCATGTTGTACGCGGTTCTTTGGACTGCCTAGGTGTTAATGGACGTAAGCGCGGCCGTTCTAAGTACGGCGTTAAACGCGGTAAGTAATCGGAGTTAATAGAATATGTCAAGAAGACGTAAGACAGTCAAGCGCCCACAGCAGATTGACCCAAAATATGGCAGCGAGATGGTTGCTCATATGATTAACTACCTAATGCGTAGCGGTAAGAAGACTACAGCTCAGCGCATTGTTTATGGAGCTATCGAAGAGATTGGCAGCAACATTGAGGCTGGCAAGATCAAGCTAGCAGAGGGCATGGACCCAGCTGCAGCAGATATCGCTCTAGAGGTAGTAGACAAGGCTGTAAATAACATGAAGCCTAAAGTAGAGGTTAAGAGCCGCCGCGTTGGTGGTTCAACATACCAGGTTCCAGTAGAGATTAAGCCTGCTCGTCAGCTAGCTCTTGCTCTACGCTGGTTAACAACCTTTGCTGGTGGTCGTCGTGGCGTTGGTATGCCAAAGGCAGTTGCACTCGAAATCATCGATGCATACAATGGCCAGGGCAATATCATCAAGAAGCGCGATGATACACACAAGATGGCACAAGCTAATAAGGCTTTTGCTCACTACGCTTGGTAATTTTTGCTAATGCGTGAATTTGTCTCCGGTAGGTTCGCATGAGCCTACCTGGAGAAGCCTCCCAAACAGAGGTGGGTGGCATAGATCTTTGAAAATAGAACGTAATAGAAGACCCCTTTCCGGAGAATTATTGTGGCTGAGAAAGATTCAGTTGTAAAAGGTAAGAATGCAGATGGCGCAAGCGCAGGTCGTACACACGAGCTATGTGATTTGCGTGATATTGGCATTATTGCTCACATTGATGCCGGAAAGACAACAGTTTCAGAGCGCATTCTTTATTACGCTGGTGTTGTTCACAAGATTGGTGAAGTACATGATGGTACTGCAACAATGGACTGGATGATTCAGGAGCGTGAGAGAGGAATCACTATTACTTCAGCAGCTACAACTTGCGAGTGGCTTGGTAAGCAGATTAACCTTATCGATACTCCAGGACACGTAGACTTTACTGTTGAGGTTGAGAGAGCACTTCGCGTCCTAGATGGCGCTGTTGGTGTTTTCTGCGCTGTAGGTGGTGTTCAGCCACAGTCTGAGACTGTTTGGAGACAGGCCAATCGCTATAATGTACCACGTATCGCATTCATCAATAAGATGGATCGTATGGGTGCAGATTTTAGCCGCGTGGTTTCTGAGATTCGTACTAAGCTAAAGGCAAATGCAGTTCCACTTCAGCTCCCAATTGGTGCAGCTGAAACCTTCGAAGGCGCAATTGACCTAATCGAGATGAAGGCAGTTGTGTACAAGAGCGAGGATTTGGGTGCTCATCCTGTAGTTAGCGAAATCCCTGCAGATATGCTTGCAGAGGCTGAGGCAGCACGCGAGAGTATGATTGAAACTCTTGCAAATGATGACGAGGCTCTTGCAGATGCTTATCTAGAGGGTGGCGAGATTTCTTCTGAGATCATCAGAAGCGCAATCCGCAGTGCAGTAATCTCAGGCAAGGTTGTTCCAGTGCTTTGCGGAACAGCTTTGAAGAATAAGGGTGTGCAGGCTCTGCTAGACGCTGTTGTCTGGTATTTGCCTTCACCACTAGATGTACCAGCTGTTACAGGTACTGAAATAAAGACAGGCAATCAGGCTGAGCGCCCAGCAGATGATAGTGCTCCGCTAGCAGGATTGATTTTTAAGGTGGCTGTTGACCCTTATCTAGGTCGCCTACTATTTGTACGTATCTATTCTGGTAAGCTAAAGAAGGGCCAGAATGTTTATAACCCACGTACAAAGACAAGAGAGCGCGTCGGTAGACTAATTCGTATGCATTCTAATAGTCAGACCGATACAGAGACGATTTACAGCGGTGAAATTGGTGTGATGGCCGGAATCGGGAAGTTTACTACTGGTGATACACTCTGCGCTGAACAGGCACAGATTGCACTTGATAGAATTGAATTTCCTGAGCCTGTAATGTTCATGGCAATTGAACCAAAGAGCCGTGGCGACAAGGATAAGCTTGAGGAAGCTCTACAGATGCTTTCTGATGAAGATCCTACATGTCGTGTAAGAATTGACGGCGAGACCGGGCAGACAATCATGAGCGGTATGGGCGAGCTACACCTAGAAATTCTACGAGATAGACTCTTGAGAGAGTTTAAGGTGCCAGCCAATGCAGGCAAGCCAATGGTCTCCTATTACGAGACGCTTACCAAGGAAGCGGACGCAACTTATACGTTCGACCGTGAATTTGGTGGCAAACGCCAGGCGGCGACAGTGGCCCTCCACGTGTCGGCGGGGGCGCGAGGAAAAGGTAACTCTATCGAAGTTAAACCACCTCGAAACACCGTGCCGCCTGAATTCTGGACATCCATCGAGCAGGGTGTGCAGGATGCGATTTTAACAGGCGTGCTAGCGCGACTTCCAATGCAGGACATTCAAGTCCGCATTACAGGTGGTGGAATCGTTGATAATGATTCTGCTACGGAAATGGCGTTCCGCACTGCCGCAATCATGGCGTTTCGGGATGCTGCGAGTGCAGCCGCTCCCGAATTGCTCGAGCCAATTATGTCAGTCGAACTTGTGGCACCACCTGAGTATACAGGTGATCTCATGGGTGACTTGAACGGGCGCCGTGGACAGGTGCGTGAGATGGATACTCGTGGTGACATGCAGGCCATCAAAGCGGACGTGCCATTGGCAGAATTGTTTGGGTATTCTACTGCAATACGCTCTCTCTCCAGAGGTAGGGCTTCCTACTCTATGGAGCCTGAGCAGTTTGCTATTGTACCACAGGCAGTCAAAGAAGCAATATTGAACAGGTAATACTAATGCAGAATCAACGCATAAGAATTAAGATGCAGGCTTACGATCACAGAGTGCTAGATCACGCTGTGTCTGAGATCATCGAAACCGCTCGTAGAACTGGTTCACAGGTTGTTGGACCTGTACCACTACCGACGCGTATCGAGCGATTCACAGTTAATCGCAGTCCGCACGTAGATAAGAAATCAATGGATCAGTTCGAGATGCGCACTCATAAGCGCATGCTTGACATTGTAGGCCCAACAGCTAAGACAGTAGATGAGCTAAAGAAGCTAAATCTAGCAGCTGGTGTGTTTGTAACCATCAAGACGATTCAGGGGTAAAGAATGGAAGGCTTGATCGGAAAGAAAATTGGAATGACTCAGATTTGGGATGCTGACGGAGTTCGCATTCCTGTAACAGTCATTGAAGCGGGCCCATGTCCCGTTGTACAGGTAAAGACAACTGAGAAGGATGGCTATGAGGCTGTTCAGCTAGGTTGGGGTTCGCAGAAGGCTTCTCGCTTGAGCAAGGCAGAGGTCGCTCACTGCGCTAAGGCTGGTCTAGAGACACCAGTACGCGTACTACGTGAGTTCAAGGCAGATGCGGGCGAAGAGGTAAAGGCTGGTGATGTTTACACAGTATCTGTGTTTGAGAACATCGGCTATGTAGATGTAATTGGAACAAGCAAGGGTCACGGTTTCCAGGGCGTTATGAAGCGCTGGAGCTTCCAGGGTGGTCCTATGACTCACGGCTCACACACAAAGCGCCGTCCAGGTTCTATTGGTATGCGTCAGGACCCAGGTTCTGTTGAGAAGGGTCACCCAATGCCAGGTCATATGGGTGCTCGCCGCGTAACAACTCAGAATCTAAAGGTTGTACAGGTTCGTCCAGAGCAGAATATCATTCTAGTTAAGGGCGCAATTCCTGGACCAAACGGTGGCATGGTAATCGTTCGTAAGTCAATCAAGAAGGCGGTGAAGGCATAATGGCTACAATTACTATGTATGGCCGCGATGGCCAAGTAAAGGGCGATGTTAATGTCGCTGACGAGATTATGGTTTTAGACCGCGGTGAGCAGGCAGTACGCGACGTTGTTGTCGGTAATCAGGCTTGCTATCGTGCAGGTACAGCATCAACTCTAACAAAGGGTGAGGTTGCTGGTTCAAACAAGAAGCCATGGAAGCAGAAGGGTACAGGCCGTGCTCGCGCAGGTCTACGCCAGTCTCCAGTATGGCGCGGTGGTGGTGTTGCATTTGGTCCTCACCCACGCGATTACTCCGTAAAGCTAAACAAGAAGGTTTCTCGCCTAGCATTCCGTCGCGCACTTAGCGAACGTATCGCAAATGGTGCAGTGAAGATTGTTGAGGATCTAAGCTTTGCAGAGCCAAAGACAAAGGAGCTAGTTGCTACTCTTAAGGCACTAGAGGCTCCATCAGCACTAGTTGTTACACTAGCTGTAGATAAGAATCTAAGCCTATCTGCACGCAATGTACCAGGTGTTGAGGTTTCTCGCGCTCGTGATTGCAGCGTTTATCAAATTTTGCGTTATCCAGCAGTAGTGGTAACACGTGCTGCATGGGAGCAGCTACAGACACGCCTTGAGGGTGAGTCAATCGTAGAGGAGGCATAAACGTTATGATGCAAAAAGATGTTATTAAGTCCGTAATGAGCACGGAGAAGGCTCTTCAGAATCAGGAAAGCCTAAACCGCTATATGCTTCGCGTAGCAAAGGCTGCAAACAAGATTGAAATCAAGAAGGCTGTAGAAGAGCTTTTCAATGTTTCTGTTGTTTCAGTTAATACGCAGAATTACGAAGGAAAGAAGAGAGTTCTACGTAATCGCAAGGTTACAAAGGCTCAGGATTGGAAGCGTGCTATCGTAACGCTAAAGAAGGGCGATAAAATCGACCTAATCTAATTAGGCTGATTTGTACGCAAAATTTACGGAGCAAAATCCATGGGAATTAAATCTTATAAACCCTATACGCCAAGTCGCCGTTTCGCAACAGGCCTAACCTTCGATACAATTACGAAGTCTAAGCCAGAGCGTGGTTTGACAAAGGCAAAGAAGCGCAATGGCGGTCGTGATAGTTCTGGTCGCATTTCAGTACGTCATCACGGTGGTGGCCACAAGCGTCGTTATCGTATTATTGACTTTGTACGTAACAAGGCAGGCATTCCTGCAACAGTACAGGCAATTGAGTATGATCCAAACCGCACAGCAAATATCGCTCTACTAGCATATGCTGACGGTGAGAAGCGTTACATTCTAGCACCTGAGGGTCTAGTAGTTGGTCAGAAGGTTGAGACAGGTGTTGATGTTGAGGCAACTGTTGGTAACTGCCTACCACTTTCTAAGGTACCTCTAGGTATGACAGTACACTGTGTAGAGCTAGTACCTGGCCGTGGTGCAAAGGTAGTTCGCTCAGCAGGTAACGGAGCACAGGTTATGGCTCGCGATGGTGAGAAGGTTACACTAAAGATGCCTTCAGGCGAGCAGCGTCAGTTCCTAGGTCGTTGCATGGCTACAGTTGGCCAGGTTGGCAATGGCGAGTTGGAAGGCTTGATGCTTGGTAAGGCAGGCCGCAAACGCTGGTTGGGTATCCGCCCAACAGTACGTGGTGTTGCTATGAACCCAGTTGATCACCCAATGGGTGGTGGTGAAGGTCGCACATCTGGTGGTGGCCCAGCACGCTCACCATGGGGCAAGCTAGCTAAGGGCGGTAAGACACGTAAGCCACGCAAGGCTTCTGACCGTCTAATCCTAAAGCGCAGAAAGTAATCTAACACATGGCACGTTCAATTAAAAAGGGCCCATATGTAGAGGCTCATCTAATCAAGAAGGTTGAGGAGATGAACAAGTCTGGTAAGAAGCTACCAATCAAGACTTGGTCACGTCGCTCAATGATTATTCCGGAGTTTGTCGGCCACACATTTGCTATTCACAATGGCAAACAGCACCTACCAATCTTCATTACAGAGAATATGGTTGGACATCGCCTAGGCGAGTTCGCTCCAAGCCGTACTTTCCGTAAGCATGGTGCTACAACCGATAAGGTTACAAAGTAATCGATAGGTGTATACAATGGAAGTCAAAGCAATTAGTAAAAATGTCCGTATCTCAGCTTCTAAGGGCCGTGATCTAGCTCGCGCAATCGTGGGCAAGACAGCTGCAGAAGCACTAAATATTACGGAGTATAGTCCGCGCAAGGCTGCAAAGCTTCTAAAGGCAACTTTGAAGTCAGCAATCGCTAATGCGCAGCACAATAACGGCCTAGACGTAGATGCACTACGTGTTAAGAAGGCTGTATTCGATGAGGGTGTTAGCATGCGTAGATTCTGGCCTCGTGCCCGTGGTTCTGCTAGCCCAATTGAAAAACAGACGAGCCACATCACAGTGGTTCTTACTGATGAATCAAAGTAAAGGAGTATAGCCTTGGGACAGAAAGTAAATCCTATCGGTTTCCGTGTTGCTGTCAATAAGGACTGGCGCTCACGCTGGTTCGCTGACAAGCGTAATTTCGGAGATTTTCTAAAGGAAGATTGCATCATTCGTGACACAGTCACAAATGAGCTAAAGAAGGATCCATCCGACAAGGAAAGTAAGGATGGTGGCGTAGCAGATATCCGTATCGAGAGAGACGGTGCACGCGTACGTGTTACAATTCACACCTCACGCCCAGCTATCGTAATCGGTAACAAGGGTGATCGCTCAAAGAAGCTAAGCGACTTGCTAGCACGCAAGACAAAGCGCGAAGTTTACATTGAGGTTGTTGAGGTTCGTGATCCAGATGCAAATGCTAAGCTAGTAGCAGAGAGCATTGCACAGCAGATCCTACACCGCGTAGCAATGAAGCGCGCAATGAAGCGTGCTCAGAAGCTAGCATTGGATCTAGGTGTTGATGGTATCAAGATTAGCGCAGCAGGCCGTATCAATGGTGCAGAAATCGCACGTACAGAGTGGATGAAGGAGGGCAAGGTTCCTCTACATACTCTACGCGCAAATATTGATTATGGTTTTGCAGAGGCAAATACTCCTGCAGGTATCATCGGCGTAAAGGTCTGGATCTGCAAGAAGGAAAATTATCAGCCAAAGCAGCAGAGAAGGGGTAAGACACATGCCGCTAATGCCTAAAAGAGTTAAGCACCGCAAGGTGCAGCGTGGTAGCCGCTCTGGTATAGCTACTAGCAACACTCAGCTAGCACAGGGTGATTATGGTCTAAAGACACTAGAGCGTGCTTGGATCACAAACATCCAGATCGAGGCTTGCCGTGTTGCAATCAACCGTCACCTAAAGCGTCGCGGTCAGCTATGGATTCGTATCTATCCAGATAAACCAGTATCTAAGAAGCCTATCGAAGTTCGTATGGGTAAGGGTAAAGGTAATCCAGAGTTCTGGGTAGCAGTAGTTCTACCTGGTCACGTTATGTTCGAGCTTGCAGGTGTTCCTGACGGTCTAGCACGTGAGGCAATGCGCCTTGCTGCAGCTAAGCTAGGTGTACGCACAGTTCTAATCCGCCGTGATGGCACAGAGCTTTAAGGAGAGCACGAAATGAAAGTAAAGCAGATTCGTGAAAACACAACTGAAGAGATTTTAGCTCAGATCAAAGAGGCTGAGCGTGAAATCGCTGTAACAAAAGTCAAGAATGCAGCAGCAGATGGTTCTGTAAAGCCTGTTAAGGTACGTACACTCCGTCGTGATGTAGCTCGTATGAAGACAGTAATCCGCGAACGAGGAGAATAATAACAATGTCTGAAGAAGTTGTTAAAGAGCCTGTTGAGCGCAATCGTCGTAAGACACGTAGAGGTACTGTTGTTAGCAAGAGCGGTGACAAGACTATCGTAGTACTTGTTGAGCGTCGCTACCACCACAAGCTCTATAAGAAGCAGCTTATCGCTCGCAATAAGTTCCACACACATGATGAGGAAAACAAGGCAGTTGTTGGTGATTTCGTAGAGATACAGGAGTGCCGCCCACTAAGCCGCATGAAGCGCTGGCGCCTCGTTAAGATCATCGATACAAAGGCAGCAGCCGGAGAGGTTAAATAACATGATCCAGGAAGAAACCGATTTGGCAGTAGCGGATAACACAGGTGCACGTCGCGTACGTTGCTTCCGTGTACTAGGTCAGCGTAAGCGTTATGCATACGTTGGTGACGTAATCCGCGTAGCCGTTAAAGAAGCTCAGCCTAATGGTGCGGTTAAGAAGGGTCAGGTATGCCTAGCAGTTATCGTACGCACAGCATATCCAATTCGCCGCGCAGATGGCTCATACATCAAATTCGATAGCAACGCAGTAGTAATCGTGGATGCAAAGAAGAATCCAATCGGATCTCGTATCTTTGGCCCTGTTGCTCGCGAGCTTCGTGATAAGAACTATATGAAGATTGTTTCATTAGCTCCGGAGGTATTGTAATGAGCGTTAAAAGAATTAAGAAGGACGATACCGTTATCGTAATCGCAGGCAAAGATAATGGCAAGACTGGTAAAGTTCTAGCTGTTGATTATACTAAGAACAAGGCATTGGTCGAAGGTATCAACATGAAGAAGAAGACAGTTGCAAAGAGCCAGGCATATCCAGAGGGCACAATCGTTGATTTGCCTTCTCCAATCGATATGTCAAATCTAATGCCATACGATCCAGAGGCAAAGAAGGGTGTTCGCATCTCTCGCGTTCGTGAGGATGGTAAGAGCGTACGTGTGGCTAAGGGCACAGGTTATCGTTTCGATAAGTAAGGATAAGTACAAATGGCAAATCTTAAACAGAAATACCAGGAACAGGTCGTGCCAGCTCTAATTCAGAAGTATGGCATCACAAATCCTATGGTAGTACCTAAACTAGAGAAAATCGTAGTAAATATGGCTTTCGGTATCGTTGATAAGGATACACAGAAGTCTGTTATTGAAGATTTGACAAAGATCACAGGTCAGAAGCCTGCTCTTTGCGCAGCTCGTAAGAGCATCTCTAACTTCAAACTCCGTGAAGGTATGGTTATCGGAGCTAAGGTCACTCTTCGTGGCAGCAGAATGTACGATTTCTTAGATCGTTTCATTAACATCGCTCTACCACGTATTCGTGACTTCCGCGGTGTTCCTAACAAGGGCTTCGACCACAGAGGTAACTATACTCTAGGTTTGAAGGAGCAGACCATTTTCCCTGAAATCGATCTAAGCCGTCATGGCGCACCAGAGCAGGGTATGGATATCACCATCGTAACAACAGCTGATACTGACGAGAAGGCAAAAGAGCTTCTCACTCAGCTAGGCATGCCTTTCGCAGGCCGCTAATGGGAGCTAGAAAACTATGGCAAGAAAAGCATTAATCGCTAAAGCAGCACGCAAGCCTAAGTTCAAGGTTCGTGGCTATAATCGCTGCAGCCGCTGTGGTCGTCCACATGCATTTATGGGCAAGTTCAAGCTATGCCGTATTTGCTTCCGTGAGCTAGCAGTAACTGGTCAGATCCCTGGCGTAACAAAGGCATCATGGTAAGAAAAGGAGCTACGTTAAAATGAGTTTGACAGATCCAATCGCAGATATGCTAACACGTATCCGCAATGCACAGAGTGCAGGTATCGAAATCATTGAGCTACCTAGCTCAAAGCAGAAGGCTGGAATCGCTAGCGTTCTTAAGGAAGAAGGCTACATTGCAGACTTCGAAATCGAAGGCGATGCAAAGAAGGTACTTCGTATCGCACTAAAGTATGACGAGAATGAGAAGCCAGTAATTCGCGGTATCCGCCGTGAGTCTACTCCAGGCCTACGCCGCTTCTGCGGCTGCGAAGAAATTCCTCGCGTACTTGGTGGTCTTGGAATTGCAATTCTCTCAACAAACCGCGGCATCATGGCTGGCCACAAGGCTCGCCGTGCTAAGCTAGGTGGCGAGATTATCTGCAGCGTTTGGTAATAGGAGGAACGTAAATGTCAAGAATTGGTAAAACTCCAGTTGAAATCAAGGCAGGCGTTACTGTTACTATCAACAACAATGTTGTTAACGTAAAGGGTAAGCTTGGCGAGCTAACATACACTCTTCCAGAGGGTATCACAGCAGAAGTCAAGGAAAACCAGGTAATCGTTACACGCGCTTCTGATATTCGTCAGCACAAGTCCTTCCATGGTCTAGCACGCACACTAATCAATAACATGATCGTTGGCGTAGCAGAAGGCTATAAGAAGACACTTGATATCGAGGGTGTTGGTTTTAAGGCTGTTATCGCAGGTTCCACACTTTCTCTATCTCTAGGCTTTGCATCTCCAAAGGATTATTCAATCCCAGCAGGTGTTAAGGTTACAGAGCAGGGTGGTGTGAAAATCACAGTTGAGGGCATTGACAAGCAGCTAGTTGGTCGTGTCGCAGCAGATATTCGCTCTTATTACCCAGCAGAGCCATATAAGGGCAAGGGTATTCGTTACACGGATGAGAAGATTCGTCGTAAGGAAGGTAAGACAGTTGCTTAATAGGAAGAACTTTAAGTTATGAAGCTTGAAAATCGTAAAGACTATCGCATCCGCCGCCATAAGCGCCTACGTCAAAAGATCGCAGGCACAGCAGCACGCCCACGTATGTCAGTATTCGTTTCAAACTCACACATGTATGTGCAGTTTATTGATGACGATGCAGGCACAACACTAGCAGCTGCTAGCACACTAGGCATGGATGCAAAACTAAATATCGAAACAGCTAAGGCTCTAGGCGAAAAAGCAGCTGAGGCAGCTAAGGCTAAAGGTATTACGACAATCGTTATCGACCGCGGTGGTTTCCGTTTCCACGGCCGCGTTAAGCAGCTAGTTGAGACAGTACTTGCATCAGGTCTAAAGGTACGTGAAGAGGAGGCTGAATAATGGCTTTCGAAGAAAAAGAGACTCCTGAGTTTGAGGAGAATGTCGTATTCGTTAATCGTTGCGCCAAAGTAGTTAAGGGCGGTCGCCGTTTTAGCTTCAGTGCAGTTGTCGTTATCGGCAACCGCGCTGGCAAGGTAGGCCTAGGCTTCGGTAAGGCAAACGAGGTTAGCGAAGCTATCCGTAAGGGTACAGAGGCAGCTAAGCGCTCTCTAGTAACTATCAAGATGAAGGGTACAACAATCCCTCACGAGGTTACAGGTCAGTGCGATGGTGGCCGTGTGCTTCTAAAGCCTGCATGCGACGGTACTGGTGTTATTGCTGGTGGCGGTATGCGCGCAGTTCTAGAGCTATCTGGTATTCACAACATCCTAGGCAAGAGCCAGGGCAGTAAGAACCGCTTGAACGTAGTTAAGGCTACATTCGACGCTCTTTCACAGCTCCGCACTGCTGAGGAAATCAAGGCACAGCGTAACGCATAAGGAGACTGAAAATGACACTATCACTTTCTAATCTTTATACAACACCTGGTTCAAACAAGACATCAAAGCGTCTTGGCCGTGGTGAGTCATCAGGTAAGGGTAAGACTTCTGGTAAGGGTAACAAGGGCCAGATGGCTCGTAAGGGTCACAAGAGGAAGGTAAACTTCGATGGTGGTCAGATGCCACTATTGCGTCGTCTTCCAAAGCGTGGCTTCAAGAACCCAGCACGTGTAGCATACACAGCTGTTAACCTAGAAGTATTAAACTCATTCTTCAAGGATGGCGATGTAGTAGACGCAGCAGCACTAGTTGCAGCTGGCGCAGTTAAGAAGTTCGCTAATGGCGGCTTCAAGGTACTTTGCAAGGGTGATCTAGAGAAGAAGCTAACTGTTAAGGCTAACGCTTTCTCAGCTACAGCTAAGGCTAAGATCGAAGCTCTTGGTGGTACATGCGAAGTAATTGCTTAATCTAAGCAACAACCGCAATACACAAAAGGCGTGGGCGAAAGCTCACGCCTTTTTTTGTGTCTAATACGTGAGAAGAAGGTATGGAGAAGCGACTTTCAGTCGCTTTATGCGCACGTGATGTGCGCGGGTGCGCTCTCGCGCAGTAAAACAGGATTACACGATTTGCAGGATGCTCAGGATTGAGTTGTTGTGTGCGCAGTGCACAACACTAGCGCTTGACGTTGGACATGGTCTAGCTCTTGTTGTCGCAAGGCCAACTTACAAGCGCTAGTGTGGGGGCAACCCATGTTCTTCAAGTGCGTGAAAAGTATGGAGAAGCGACTTCCAGTCGCTTTACCGCGCAGTACCCACATAACTGGGGTGCAAGCCTTTCAGTCTTACACGCCCACAGATTCTCGCAAAGCGCCCGCCGCCGCGCCCACCCTAATTTGTTGATTGTTGGCTGTTGTAAATCGCTTCTGATTAACAAATATTATAATGCACTTTCCCAACCACAAATTCTGATTGCAAAAGTTGTTAATTTTCGCTTTTGCCCAATATATTTATTGAGAAAATCTATAAATGGTGTTATAATAACATTTAAATGAAAGAAATGATATACTTTAGTTGTTTTATGTAAAATGTTTCCTTTATATATGAATTTTAAAAGTTTTCTGAAATTGTCGCGTGAAAAACACTGATTTAAACATTACATTTTCTAAAAAATATAATATACAAAATGAAGAATATGAAAATGTTAAAATAATAACATTTCCATTTTCTATGCGCACTCATAATTGTTTTAAAAAAGCAAAAATTTTGACAATTGCAGCATTGATAAACTTCACACCATTAGAATTATTTAAAATTCGAGGATTTGGTAAAAATTGTTTGAACGAGGTTGATTTATTTTGTTCTAAATTATCTAAAAGAAATAATAATTACAATTTGAATAAAAGACAAACGAAGCGAGCTACTACTAGTTTTATAAAAAAGTATGATCAAGAAATATTAAGAGGAGACTTTAAATCTATTGATAAATCTTGTTTAAATGAAATTGAGAAAAATTATTTGTTAGAGCTTCAAGAATCTTATAAAATTTTAGGAGAAGACCTTGTTTGTGAGTGTATCAACAATCCTAAAAAAATCTCATCAGTAATTAATGTCCTTTCAAATTTCAAAATGAAGATTTCTAGGATGAATGAGATAAATGAAGCCTATAAAATAATACCTAATTTTAGACGTGATAATAAAGTAATAAGTTATATTAAAGCATTTACTAATGATAATAAAGAACGAAGAAAATTAAGAAAAATGTGTTTTTCTGAAAATGAATGTATTTCCTCTTTTTATGGAAATTTAATATTGGTTGATTTTCAAAAAGACTATGTTTTGTTGCTAAGTTTTTTAAATTGGTGCTCATTTAATTTAACTGAAGAAATTGAGAAAATTTTTGAAATATTATTTTCTAATGAAAAAATAAAATATGTAATTCAATCACGAGCAAGAAAACGTACTCTTGAGTATATTGGAGAAAAGTTAGGCGTAACTCGCGAGCGAGTTCGGCAAATAGAAGCAAATTGTATAAATAAATTTACAAATTTAGATTTGCGCATAAATATTATTCTAAAAATATGTGCAGAAGAGAATAGTGAACAAATAGTTGGAATAAATAACATAGAAAAATATGCTGGATACTATGCTACTGATTTAATTCATTTATTGAAGAATAGTAAGAATTCTCAATATACTTATGTTGGCCAATTAAATGCGTTTATAATTGGCGATATTTCTGTGTTTAAAAGATTTTATCGGTGTATAGAAAATCTTCCAGATTTTATAAATGTTTGTGAAGAGAGTATGCTTTTATATGAAATTTCTAATAAATACACGATTCCTTATGAATTAGTAAATAAAGTTTTTTTAGATATTTATAAAAAAACAGGAAGTTTTTATCATAAAGACAGGCTCTCAATGGGTCAAGTTTACTCACATGTACTTAAAAAATATTATCCTGCAGGATTAAATGTTTATTCTGATTCTATGCTTGATGAATTTAGATTAAAGGTTCGCAATGAGTTTGGTGATTTTGAACTACCTATTAATAATAGAGCTCTTACCGCCGGAATAACAAATGTTTGTATTTTATGTGGTCGAGGGGTTTATAGGTTTAATTCTCATAACTTTATATCTAAATCGTTACTTCATGCGATACAAAAATATATTGAAGACAGT
>JAFPBK010000026.1 GCA_017424105.1 Kiritimatiellia bacterium
CTTTTTTTTCGTGTCTTTCGTGGTTTTTAAATCTCCCGCACAAAAATTTGTGCGCATTCGTGAGTATTCGTGTCCTTTTATCATTTTCCCTAAAACAATCATTCGTGTCCTTTTTTTCGTGTCTTTCGTGATTTTCGTGGTTTTTTAATCTTCCACACAAAAAATCGTGCGCATTGGTGAGTATTCGTGTCCTTTTATCATTTTTCCTCAAACAATCATCCGTGTCCTTTTTTAATAGTCTATCGAGTTCTTAAAATACACCCTATTCGTGTACCGAATTGTGGTTGAATGAAAACGCTTTTTTTGGTAAAATCTTAACTAAATTATTCAAGTTAAACACTTAGCATAAGGAAATTAAGATGTTAAAGAAAATTTGCACTCTAGGTCTCGCTCTAACTGCTGCTTTGACAATGGCTGCTGAAGCTCAAAAAATGGCTGTTGTTGATATGGAAGTAATTATTCGCTCCCATCCTAAAGCAGAACAAAATGATAAAGCACTTCGTGCAAAACAAGCAGAGCTTGAATCACAGCGTGATGCTCTTCTAGCTGAACTAAAAGCTAAAGAAGATAAAATTGTGCAGCTGGAAAAGGATATTCGCACAAATCCTATGTATACAGAAAAAATGAAGGCAGATAAGGCTCAAGAAGGTCGTGCTCTAGTTCAGGATTTACAAAAGGCAGAAAAGGAAATTCGTGGCAAGGTAGCAGAAATGCAGCGCGAGCTTTCTCGCGAAGAGCGTAAGTTATTTGCTGAGATTATGGCAGATATTCAGGCTGGCGTAAAGGCTGTGTCTGAAGCAAATGGTATTACTTTTGTGTTAGATGCTTCTGCATATCGTACAGGTGCTCCAATTCCTATCATTGTTTATAACACACCAAATACAGATATTACAGATGCAGTTATTAAAGCGATTGGTGGTACTCGTAAAGCATTACCAGCTGCTGAATAATTTGATTTAATATATAAAAACAAAAGAGGTTTTCATGAAATTAAGCGAACTGGCAACAAAGGTTGGTGGCAGACTTATCCCTGCTGAAAATGGTGATATTGAAATAAATGGTGTTGCTGCACTACGCGATGCAGATAAGGGGCATATCTCTTTCTTGGCTAATCGCAAGTATACTCCACAGTTAGCAGAAACAAAAGCAAGTGCAGTTTTGGTTGGCCCAGAATTTGCAAATGATACTCCACAAAATACAACATTTGTCGTGGTAGAGTCAGCTGACAAAGCTTTTGCTGATATTGTTCCTATGTTTGTTGCTCCACCATTAGTTCGCAAGCCAGGCATTCATCCAACAGCAGTAATTGGTGTTGATGTTCAGCTTGGAGCAGATGTTTATGTTGGCCCTTATGCAGTAATTGGCGATGGTGCAAAGATTGGTGCTCGTAGCGTAATCGAAGCACACACATTTGTTGGTGAATTTTGTCAACTAGGTGAGGATGTCCATATTTATCCTATGGCTTCAATACGTGAACGCTGCAAGCTAGGAAATCGCGTTACTGTTCACAATGGAACAGTAATTGGCGGTGATGGCTTTGGTTATACAACAAAGGTAAATCCAGATGGCTCAATTAAGGTTGAGAAGATTGATCAGCTTGGTATTGTTGAGCTATGTGATGATGTAGAGATTGGTTGCAATACAACAATTGATCGTGCCCGCTTTGGTGTAACACGTATTGGTAATTCAACAAAGATTGATAATCTTGTTCAGATTGGTCACAATGTTCAGACAGGTGCATATTGTGGCATCGTTTCACATGTTGGTATCTCTGGCAGTACACATCTTGGTAATGGTGTAATGCTTTGGGGTCAGGTTGGTGTTGCAGGACACTTGAATATCGGTGATAGAGCAGAGGTATTAGCAAAATCTGGCGTATCAAAGGATTTGCCACCAAATGGTCGCTACTTTGGTTCTCCTGCAGTTGAGGCTCGCGAGGGTATGAAGCTAGTTATGATGCCTAAACAGATTGATCGCATGAAGACAGAAATTGAAGCTCTAAAGGCAAAGATTAAAGAGCTTGAAGAAAGGCTAAAGTAATGAAGGTTTTAGTTACAGGTGGTGCTGGCTATATTGGCAGTGTAACAACAAAGCACCTAATTGATGCAGGCCATGAAGTAGTTATCTTTGACAGCATGGAGCTAGGCCACAAAGAAGCTATCGACCCACGTGCAAGTCTGATAGTTGGTGATTTGCGTAATTATGATGATATTCTTGGTGCTATGCAAAAGGTGCAGCCAGATGCAGTAATGCACTTTGCGGCTTATGCACTTGTTGGCGAATCTTCTGAGAATCCAGGCAAGTATTTCAGAAATAATGATGTTGGTGGAGTAAATCTTGCAGATGCAATGCAAGCTTGTGGTGTAAAGCGCATAGTATTTTCTTCTACTTGTGCAACCTATGGCCAGCCAGAGAAAATGCCTATTCTTGAAACTACTCCTCAATGCCCAACAAATCCTTATGGTCAGTCAAAATTTATTTATGAGCAGATGCTTCGCTGGTATCAGAAAATACATGGATTCAGACCTGTGTTTTTACGCTACTTCAATGCTTGCGGTGCAGAAGGTGGCTTAGGTGAGGATCATGCTATTGAGACACATATTATTCCAAATGTGTTGAAGGTGCCATTAGGAAAATCTCCTGAGGTTAAGATTTTCGGTGATGATTATAATACACCTGATGGATCATGTGTTCGCGATTATATTCATGTTTCTGATTTGGCTCGTGCTCATGTATTAGCATTAACAGCAGATTATAGCGGACCATTGAACTTGGGCACAGGCGTAGGCTTCTCTGTATTTGAGATTGTTGAGGCTGCTCGCAAGGTTACAGGTCATCCAATTCCTGCTGTTGTTTCTCCACGTCGTGCTGGTGACCCAGATATGCTTGTGGCAGATCCATCAGAGGCAAAGCGAGTACTAGGTTGGGAAGCAGAATATAAGAATCCTGAGGATATTATTCGCACTGCTTGGGAATGGCATCAAGCACATCCAAATGGTTATGCTGAATAATTTGAATTTATCAAAACATTTAAAAAGAAAGATGTTGTCATGTTAAAAGGAATTTCCCCTCTGATTAGTCCAGAACTGCTTTCAGCAATGTATCGTATGGGACATGGTGATGAGTTAGTTCTTGCTGATGCTCATTTTCCTGCAGAAACATTTGGCTCAAATGTTGTTGTTCGTGCAGATGGTATTACAGTAGAGCAGCTTCTTTATGCAATATTGCCATTGTTTGAATTGGATGCATATGTAGATTCTCCAATTGTAACAATGGAAGCAGTTCCTGGTGATACTTTGGATCCAGCGGTTGAGGGTTCATATCTTGAGGCTTTCAAGAAGACTGGTAATGGAGATTATAAATTATCACGCATGGAGCGTTTTGCATTTTATGAGAGAGCAAAGAAAGCATTTCTTATTGTTCAAACAGGCGAAACTCGCAAGTATGGAAATATCATCCTTAAAAAGGGTGTTACGCCTTGCGCATAATAAATACTTTCTTTAATGATAATTTTTATTTTGCTCTGGCGTAAAAATTAAAATATTTTTATGCTTGGGCTTTTTAAATTATAAAACAAAACATGAATGGATTTGCTTCCACTTGAAAATATACACAAATGAAAAAGTTTAATTACACAATTTATTTTTTAATTAGCCTTGTGCTAACAATAATCTCAGGATTTGCGTTTGTAAATAACATTTCTGTTATTGTCAAGTGGTGGAAAGCATTTGCGGCAACAGGTGGTGATGCGGCTGCATTAAAGACTGATTTTTCTGGTTTAATCCCTTGGCTTGATTGGTCTGCTGTTGACTATTCCGGAGCAACAACATTAATTCCATTTTTGGGCTTTTTGCTGATTACAATTGGCATTGCACGCATCATGCGCCATAAGGAAATTTCTGCGGTAGATTATTTCCCATTCTTCAAAGGATATGACCAATTAAATGTTGCTTTTGGTTTAATTGGTACTTTGTGGGGCATTATCATCATCGGCTACTACGATATGGAATCAGTAGCAATGACAGATTTGATGATGTGCTTGCACACAGCATTGTTCTCTACACTTACAGCTGTAATTTGGGTGTTTGTAATTGATCATCCGATTATCCGTCCTCTGTTAAAGAAGTTGTTAGTTGAGGAGGATTTGACAGCTGCTGAGGATGCTGATTTAATTGATTTATTGGAGCGTTTGCGTGGTGGTGCTGCAGGACTTCATGAGGCATGGTCTGCTGAACGTGATAATCTTGAAAGCTTTTCAACAGCTATTGAAGAAGCAAAGCAAAAGCTTGTTGCAATGGGTACTGCAGGTGAAGAGGCTTGCAAAACTTTTGAGAATAGAATGATTACTGCAGTTGATGGTTTGACAAAGCATGTTGAACAAGTTGCAGCTAATATGGAAGAACGCCAGCAACGTTTTGAGGAAGCATTTACTACACGACTTGGTGCCGTAGAGAAGAGCCATTCTGATATGGTAGTTTTATTAGGCGATGTTACTCAGCTTGTAGATGGAGTTCAAGCAACTCAGCATACAATTAAGACAGAGCTAGAGCGCGTTGTTGCTGATAATGATACTTTGCGTGGAAAACTGACTGCTGAGGTTGAGGCAGGAAATGCAGTGCGTACAACAGCAGCAGAGCTTGGTGGCAAAGTAAATGCTCTTACAGCAAATATTGCGGAACTGAAGGCAGAGGCTGCTCGAGTAGCAGAAGCAAATGAAAGGGCTCAGGCAGAATTTAGAAAACAACTTGATGCACTTACTGCAGAGAAGCTGGCTCGTGAGGCAGATTTGAAGCTGACACAAAAGCAGCTTGAAGAGGCTGAGGGTCGTGCAGCTAAGTCAGAGAAGCTATTGACAAAAATTAAGTCTGCATTTAATGTTGAGTAGTCTTGTAGAACGAATTTAGGATAGAGCTAGTGAAAAAGAAGGATAAGCTAATTCTTAAAAATTTTGCAGATGTACGGTCTGCATCATCCTTTAGTATTGATGAGCTACAGGGACTGCTATTGCAAATTTCTTTTGCAATCATGATGATTTTTATGATTGCATACTTTATGTTTCGTACTGAGACAAGAATGGAGCAAGAGGAGCAACTACTGGAGGTTCAGCGTCAAAAGCTAGAGCTTGCAGTAGATGCTGTAAATATTGAATATGGTGCACGCTACGGATTAAATGTTTTTTATCCGGAAGCAGTGGAAGATAGTTCAGTAGATAAGGCTGCTGTTGCTCCCGCAAAGAAGTTGATTGTTAATGGTGCACTTACTTCTGATCCAATTTATCAAGCAGCATTTCTTTCCAGTGCAGCTAATGCAGGACAAGATTATGCGGATGTGCTAGCACTTCGTGAGGCATGGCTTACTCGTGTGATGGAGATTGCTGATATTCCTACAGCACAGCTATCAAAAGAAAATACAGCATGGCTTGATGAAGCGGCAAATTTGAATATTGATAATTATAAGCAGCGAGTTCGTGCGGTTCAGGTTTCTTGTGCTTCTTTGTTGCAGCGCTATTGGATGCAAAAGCCGCAATCAATTTCTGATCCAAAGGTTTCAGCTATTCTTGAAAAATATTCTCAAGCAAATGAAACAGAGCGTATGCTTCTTTTAACTGAGCTGTCTGATGCACTAAGTGCATATAGCTTCAGTGTGCTTAAAGGCTTTGCTGGTGGTGTGGAGATGTTGAAATGAGAAATTTGTTTAAGCATTTGAAAGTTATTCTTACAGCAAGTATTGTTGGTGCTGCAATTTTCAGTACAATGCCAGTATTAGCTACAACCGATAGTGGTGACGCTGCTCGTTTGGAGCACGACCGTGCCACAGCTGAGCTAGCTGCAAGTTTGGTGCTTGCCAAGCTAAATGATGAAATTTATGCAAAGGCAAACGATTCTGCTCCTGTCTTTGATGCAATGGTTGCAGACACTGCCACGCATGCTGAGCCTAGTGTAGCTAAAGAAAAGCTTCAGGAGGTTTATACCTCATCAATCAAAGAAAAATTTAAGGCAGAGGCTGAAATTATTCTTGATAGATTAGCTGCACCAAAGTCTCGCTCTGAAGTTTTTGGAGCAGAATTTTTAGAGGAAGCTCAGCAACCTTCTGATGAACTGCTTGCTAATGCAATTGAACATAAGTATGGGGCTGTATTTACTGATGCCCGCACCCGTGCTTGCAAGGAGCAAGCAGAGCGCCTTACAGCAACAGTTCGTCCTTCAGAAAAAGAAATTGATGAGCTTTCTCGCGATGATCTTTTGGCTCGTATGACAGAGCGTGTTGCTAAAGCACAAAAGGAAACTGTCTTTCAAGAAAATCTTGGTTTTATCTCAGATCAGATAGTTAAACCAATGCTTGATGAAGCATATAAACAGCGTGATAATCAGCGTAATTATGTTGAGCGCACAAGTGTAGATGGTTATGCTCCAAGTCGCATTGCAAAAGAGCTTGAGAAAAAGCTTAATGATGAACTTAATCGTCGTCGTTCTTCTGCCAAAGAGGGAGAGCACATTTATGGATGCTTCCCAAGTGTAATAGAAAAACTAGCTGAGATTTCTCGTACTCGTGCATTCCGCCTTTATGAGGATAAAATAAATACAATTTCTCTTCAGCTTGATGCTGCAACAGTTCAACGCGAACTTGATGCTTCCCCAGAAAAACATCGTAAGTTAGAGGATTCAGAAAAGCATTTTATGCCTGTGCTTCAAAAGCAGCTTTGCGATCAAGGCTTTAAGGCTATACTTGATGCAGCTAAGCCTGATGAACGTAATGAGGTGACAACCTTTATCAATGGGCATGATGAAAAAACAAAACAAGCTCCAGCTGTTGCTCGCTTGAAGCGTGAGCTTACTCCTTTGTTAAAGGAAGTGCGTAAGCAATGTGCTCAAAAGCAATTTGAAGGAATGTATGCTGAGCTTGCAAATGGCTCTTGGTACCCAGAATCTTCATTAGTTGATTCTGTTTGTGAAAAGCCTAATTTTAAGAAGGCGCTTGATAATTGGAAGGAGCTACGTGGTTTAGAAAAATTCGCTCGCATAGAAGAGCAGCGCGTAATTCTTGAGGAAACTTCAAAGCTTGTTATTGGTGCAATTACTGATGGTTTTGATCAAGGCAGTGAGGCTCGCACAGCTCAGCATCGTCTTGTTGATAATACATTCCCTGCTGTTCGTAATGAAGTTAAAAATATGCAACAACTTCCTCCTGTAGAACAAATAATTCAAATATTTGTTTCTAAGGTTAGCACTTCTTGGGTTGAGGAACGAATGATTGTAGTCCAATTCCCAGAAGGTAAGGAAGATGATAATCGTTATGCTGATTTATTCCCAAGTACACTTAAAAAAATCGAGCTTCTTTCAAAGACACTTTTAGAGCAACTGGAAAAAGAAAAGCAAGAGGAAGTCAAACCAGAGGAAAAGCCTATAGAAGAAACTCCTGAAAATCCGCCAGAGGAGAAAGAGAAAATTCTTCTGGATTGCGTGATTGTTTTTGATAGAAGCGGTGATTCTATGAAGGGCTCTGTTCTTTTGGATGGAAAGCGTATTGCAGAATTTGATTGCCCACATAATCCTAATAGCTTTAAACAGAAGCGAACAACCTTTGTAAATTCTGTTGCAGATGCATTGGCAAGCGAGGTTCGTAAGAGTGCAATTGATAAACTTATTTCTATTACAATTACAATTGATGTTCGTGATGATTTAATTTATTACAGTGCGGTCTCAGGTGTGTCAACAAAGTTGCGTAATGAGCTTATGGCTTTAGGTGAGGCAATTGAATCTCTTGAAATTTATGACGGAGCACTTGCTGCCCCAACAGGAAAATAAATGTTATGAATAGTGTAGTTAAGATTTCAGTTTGTATTATCACAGGTAATGAAGAGGAAAATATTCGTCGCTGCTTAGAAAGTGTTAAATGGGCAGACGAGATTGTTATTGTTGACAGCTTCAGTGTTGATTCAACAGAGGCAATTTGTCGTGAATACACAAATAGAATTTATAAGCACCGTTGGATGGGTTATATTGGACAAAAGTCAATTGCCAGAAATCTTGCAAGAAATGAATGGATTTTGTTTGTTGATGCAGATGAAGTTGTTTCACCAGATTTATATAAAGAAATTTATGAAACCTTTAAAAATGGTGTTGATAAAAAGATAGATGGCTTTGAGTTTCCTCGTATGGTATGGTTTCTAAATCGTTGGATTCGTCATGGTGATTGGTATCCTGATTCAAAACTACGTTTATTCCGCAAGAGTCGTGGCCGTTGCTGTGGTCAGGAGCCTCATGAAAGAATTGAGGTACAAGGAACAGTAAAGCGATTAAAAGCTCCTTTGTATCATTACACTTATGATGATATCACAGATCAACTTAATACACTTAATAGGTTTTCTTTGATTGGTGCAAATTCAATGAAGAAAAAAGGTGATTCAACGTTTCGAGCTGTGATGGGTATGCTTTTCCGTGCACCATTCCGTTTCTTCCGTTGTTATTTTATCAAGTTAGGATTTCTTGATGGTGTTCCTGGATTAATTATTGCAACTGCATCAGCCTTTGGTGTATTTGCAAAATATGCAAAGTATTGGGAAAAGCAGCTTCCTAAAAAGGATTCTTAAGCCTCCTTATATAAGCTGATTTATAAGCTTAAATAGTCATTTCTTTGGAAAGGAAATTATGAAACAAAAGATACAAAAGATTTTATTATTTTGTGCAATTTTGTTTTGTAATATTGCACTTTCCATAGAGATGTTTAAATTTGGCAAAGTGGAATCATTGCCATCAATAGGTGTTTCTTTTCCTGTTTTACAAAGCTCTCGACAAGAACCGCTAAAAACACCTGAAGTTTCTGTGTATCAATTTTCACAAGGATCTGATGTTTGGCTTGAGAAAAGATATAGTGCTGAGGAACTTTGGCTGGGTACGCAGCATATTGGTGCTTGGGTTGATTCTGGTGCTAATATCTTACAACTTGCACGATGCACAATTCTGTTTCCACAAGAATTCAGAGGCACAGACGTTAAGCAAGAGGGATTTGATTTAATGATTTCTGAAAAATCAGAAAAAATTAAAGAGGCAAGATTTCTTGTTGTGAAAAATAAATTGGCTCAATGGCTGAAAGATTATGCTGGCTTGCAGGTTGCAGGAAGTCCAATGGATGTAAAATTTGGCAATCAGCGAGTAGATGAAGCATTTTACATTCCGGTTAATTTAAAAAATTACTATGCTTGTTTCTTTAGATTGAATAAGCGATTTCCTGGACAAAATAATGCTCCTGAAAATTGGTTTTGCATTTTATTTTCATCCCCTAATCCTTTGTCAAATGAAGATAACCGATATATTCAGGAAGGTTTAATTCGTAAGATTTCAGGAGTTTTACAGGGAGCGTCTACTGGACCATATTCAGTAAATAAAAATCGTTCTAAAGTTGTTAAAGAATATCCTTATTCTCCTGTGCGTGAACGAGCAAAGCAAAGTATAGAGGCATTTAGCGATTGGTGGTATATGGAATCAGATAATTACATAATGATTTCAAATCATGCAAGAGCAGAGCGTGCAGCAGAAGAAATATTGAATGAACTTGAACTGTTGCGTAGTTATTACGTTAAACTATTCCCACCATTTGATGGCGTTGAAAATATGGATGTTGGAATTGTGCGGTTTTTTGCTACAACAGAGGAATATATTAAATATTTGGAAGACGAACCTCTTGTTGGTTTAAGCGCACAGCAAACCGCAGGTATTTTTACTTCAGGACGCGTGGAACTTGTGATTCGTAATGTTACAGAGAGTGAAAGCTATAAGCATTCAATTATCAGTAAGATTATTCGACACGAGGGCTTGCATCAATATTTCTATTTGGCATTTGGTTGCTTAAATACTTCTCCATGGTTTAATGAGGGACATGCCACAACCTTTGAATCTACAAAGATTGACAGAGGTAAGATTTTTATTCAAGAAGATGATGTTCATTTTCAAAAGGTATCGTCTGTTATTAAAGATTTATCAATTACAGAGCTGGAAGAATACTTGCGATTGTTTTTGTCTATGGACTACAAGGCATTTTATTCTGTTAATCCAGAATTTAATTATTCATTGGCACATTGTCTTGTATATTATTTACATCGTGGTGCTCCTTTGGAGCGTAAGCAGCCATATAAGGATATTATTCCTCGTTATCTTGAAGAACTTGCTCGTAATCCGAATTTAGAAAATAAGATGTTACGAGCAACAGATTATGCATTCGCAGAAGTTGATCTTTTAGGTTTTGCACGACGCTTTGCTGAATTTATGAAAAATTCCAGGTTGCGTAATGAAGCACTAAGGCGTCCACTATAAGCAGAGGGGATTGGATAATGTTATTTTATAGACGACACAAACCCAGCCCTAATACGCTTGAAGCAATTCTTGCCACATACGAGTCTCGTTTACTTTCGTATGTAACTCGAATTACTGGTAATCCTTCTGCTGCTGAGGATATTGTTCAAGATACATTCATAAAGCTTTCTGCTGATTGGGATGGCGATTTTGTTGATGGTCCTGCAATGAATTCGTGGTTGCATAAGGTTGCTCATGGTAAAGCTGTTGATTGGGTTCGTCGAGAGATTCGACTGAATAAGTTGCATGAGGATCATCAAAAGGAACGCGGTGAGTATGAGCCGCCTGCGACCCAACAAGGCGGAGGAGAAAGCCGAACCTCGCCAGAGTTGGTTTTGAAGTTGGAGGAGGCTTTAATGCGGCTCTCTGATAAGGAGCGTGAGGTGGTGCTGCTGAAGGTGTATGAGGAGATGAGTTATAAAGAGATTTCAGTAGCAACTGGTTTAAGTGAAACAAATGTAGGATTTATTTTACATTCGGCAATGAAAAAGCTGGCAACAAGCTTAGGAGGTAAGAACAATGAATAGCACAAAGGATGATGTAGAAGCAAAATTCTGCAGTCAGTGTGCCGACATTAAGGCAAACCTCTCTGCATATTGCTCAGGTGAACTAGACCCTGCCACAAAGAGTAAATTGGATGAGCATCTGGCGATATGCGAGAACTGTCGCGCAGATTTAGAGGAGTATAAGAGTGTAGTTAATGTTCTTCTTGCTAATACAGATGATGCAATTACAGCGCCAAAGACAATATCTCCTAAAAAGCGCAAGAGAATGCTTTGGCTGATGAAGCATAGGTTTTTTGCATTATGTGTTACATATCATCGAATAACTGCTCTTGTTTTTTCAATCGTTATTGTAGCTCTGATACTGATAGCATTATTTGCAATAAAACTAATTGTGCCAAGAGAGAAACCAGTCAGTGCTCCTGTAACAATTATTATGGAAGATCCATCTTCTGAGTTGCCAGAGCTTGACCCTGAGCAACCAATACCAATGGATTAGTTTTAAGGAAAGGAATAGTAATTATGTTAAAACTAGGAATTTTAGGTGCCGGTAATATTGCAACAAAGCTTGCAGGTGTATATAATTTTTTGCGTAATGAAATTGAGCCTTATGCAGTTGCATCTCGTTCTCTTGAAAAGGCAACTGCTATAGCAGAAAAGTTTAATTTCGCAAAGGCATATAGCTCCTATGAAGAGCTGCTTTCCGACCCAGCCGTAGATGTTGTATATATTGCTACACCACATTCTCATCATTTTGAGCAGATGTTGATGTGCATTGAGCATGGCAAGCACATTTTATGTGAAAAGCCTTTTACTGTAAATGCAAGCCAGGCAGAAATTGTTTTTGCAAAGGCAAAAGAGCGTGGCTTGTTTGTTTGTGAGGCGGTATGGACACGCTTTATGCCTTGTGTGAAGCGTATACGTGAGATTTTGGAAAGTGGCGAATTAGGCGAGCCTCGTTTTATTGAGGCATCATTCTGTGTGCCAATATGTGGTAAGGAGCGTATGGCTCGCCCAGAGTTAGCAGGTGGAGCTCTCCTAGATTTAGGAATTTATCCACTAAACTACGCAATGCTCTATTTTGGAGAGAATCCTATTAAAATTACCAGCACCGCAGTTCTCACAGAGCTAGGGGTTGATGAGCAAGAGACCTTTACTCTTGAATATGAGGGAGGGCGTATTGCTATGCTTGGTTCTTCAATGACAGCTTGTGGTGCTGCCCCTGCACGAATTTCTTGCACTAAAGGTCGCATTGTTTGTGAGAAGCTTCTTGTATGTGAAGAGATTGCTATTGAAGATGGTAGTGGAGTAATTCGCAAGGAGCAATTCCCATTTGATTATAATGGGTATGAGTATGAGATACGTGCTGTAATTAAAGCAATTGAGGCAGGGAAGTGTGAAACGGAAGAAACTCCATGGAGCACTACATTAGGTGAATTACGTATTATGGATACACTTCGTGCTCAGTGGGGCGTGAAATATCCATTTGAGTAATACTCAAGTCAGCACAAACTGCATTTTTGCGAGCATGCCTGTGTTTATAGCAGAAAAGGCATGTTTTAGAGTGAAAGAGGAGCATTGAACGAAAGTAAGATGCTCCTCTTTTATAATATATTAGTAAAAAGCTTTGCTTTTAGTAACTTCCATACCCCCTCTCTTTTCCTATTCGTGTCTATTGGTGCATGTTCGTGTTCTTTTATCATTTTTCCTCAAAACAATCATCCGTGTCCTTTTTTTTCGTGTCTTTCGTGATTTTCGTGGTTTTTTAATCTCCCACACAAAAATTCGTGCGCATTGGTGAGTATTCGTGTTCTTTCTCTCTTCACATATGCCCTAATTCGTGTCTATTAGAGTATAAATTGCATAAAATATAGAAAAACATCTATAAACATAGGTTATAGGTAAAAATATCTGTTGACTAAAATTTCAAAATATGGGATACTCATTGAATTGATTTTCCCCTTTATAGGTGGAATGTGTCTTAATGGTACGGATATATTCACGAAATAGCACAAAATGTGTAGATTTCTCACCTGTTTTGGGGATAAAGTGTGCCCACATAGCTCAGTCGGCAGAGCACTTCCTTGGTAAGGAAGAGGTCACCGGTCCGATTCCGGTTGTGGGCTCCAGTAGAAAGTAGTACCTATAATAACTATATAAAATAAGGTTAATAACAATGGCTAAAGAATCCTTTAACCGTGACAAGCCGCACGTTAACGTCGGTACCCTCGGCCACGTCGACCACGGCAAAACAACACTTACCGCGGCGGTGACCCGCGTACAGTCCCGAAAGGGCGTGGCCAACTATATCGCGTACGATCAGGTAGCAAAGGCCTCC
>JAFPBK010000027.1 GCA_017424105.1 Kiritimatiellia bacterium
ATTTGGGATCCTGTTGACCAAGTTTATTCAACAACATTGTATTATGCAGGTGACGAGTATGATGAATATGGTATGATGGAAGCTCGTGGAGCAACTCCAGGATCTTGGATCGATATGGCAACTCTTGGAAATTCTGATTTGACACTTAGAAATGGTGATGCTTTCTGGATTGATTCATCTACAGTCAATGCACAAGCAATAATTACTGGTGAAGTTCCAACAACAGCAAATACAATCACTATCATTCCAGGATTCAATATGGTTGCAAATCCATATCCAAAAGCAGTCAAGGTTAATGATTTATTTTCCATTAGTGGTCTTAAGGGGCTTGATTGGGGTATATTTGAAGAGCTAGGTGATACTCTTGAAATTTGGGATCCTGTTGACCAAGTTTATTCAACAACATTGTATTATGCAGGTGACGAGTATGATGAATATGGTATGATGGAAGCTCGTGGAGCAACTCCAGGATCTTGGATCGATATGGCGACTCTTGGAAATTCTGATATTGAAATTCCGGCAGGAGGTGCTTTCTGGGTAAACTCAAAGGTAACAGCAACACTAACATTCAAATAATTTCTTATATTCACGACGAATATAAGTTTAACTAAAAACTAAAATAGAAAGAAAATAAAAACAATGAAAAAAATCGTAATAATCGCTGCAGTAGCACTTGTTGCTATGTCAATGCAGGCAGCTCAGATTAACTGGGGTCTAACAGGTATGATTAAATTCAATAATAACCTTGTTGGATCAGGGGCTACTTTAACTCTTGTATGTCTAGATGGTGTTACAGACTGGGAAACATATGCTAAAGATGTTGCTGCAGGAAAAGCAACATCTGGTATTGCTGCTACAAAAACTTCTGAAACTACATCTATGGCTATTCCAACAATGAAGTCTTATGCATATACTTGGAGCGATGAAGGAACAGATATCGCAAATGCAGAAATCAAAAAAGGTACAGATTTTGCATTTGTTGTAACTGTTCAAGATGCAGGAAAATCTTATTACTGGGCTTCAGATGCATTTACCGTATCTGATACAAGTTCTAATTGGAATGGAACAAAGAACACCTACACAATGTCTGTTACAGTTTCAAACGCAATGGGTTCAGATGGTTCAAAGTGGACAGCTGTTCCAGAGCCAGCATCTGCTATGCTAGCACTTGCAGGCGTTGCAATGCTAATCCGCCGTCGTAAGTAAGCGACGCGCTGATTACAGCAAATATATAAACAATAAAACCACCCTCGCAAGAGAGTGGTTTTATTGTTTTTAAGTTATGTGAGTATGTTTACTCTACCACAATTACTTGCGGCGACGAATCAACATAGCTACACCAGCCAATGCCAACATTGCGCTAGCTGGCTCTGGAACAGCTGTGTATGTAGCTGTCCACTGAGATGGTGCAGCGATTGCTGATGAGGCGAATGTTGCTTGTGTTGGATCTTCGCCAGCAGCTTTATCATATGCATATGTAGGATATTGGTTTGTGCCAGTCATATAGTATAGTGCATTTGCTGAATCGTAAACAACGATAGCAAAGTTATACTGCTCTCCACCAGCTGAACGAGCAACTAGAGCATCGCTTGTTGCTGTTACAGCTGTAGATGAGCTCTTACCTGCAGAAACAGTATCTGAGCTAATTGTTGCAGCAGCTAGTTGAGACTCAAATTCTTCTGCAGTTGTAGCATTGAAAGTTGTGTCTGCTAGAACTAGGTAAATTGTACCATTCATAGCTGCGCCTGTTGAATCAACAAACTTGCCTGAACGACCAAAATTTACAACCCAGTCAATAGATGCTGCAGAAGCTGAAATAGCTACTAGAGCAACTGCCATCATTGTGATGAATTTTTTCATATTTTATTCTCTTTCTAATATTTGTTATAGTTTATTTATAAAAAGTGGGAGAAAAATGTTCTCCCACTAAATCTTTATATTATTCAGCGGATGGGAATGATACTGTACCACCATTACCTGCTAACATCCAAAAGCCCTGGCCAACAGCAATGTCAGCATGTAGAGCTGTCTGATAACCATCGCCCCAACCAGCTCCTAGAGCAATATCGTCATCATAATTATCTGGTGTGTTGTTTACATCGTCAAAAACACCATCAACAGAATTACCCCAGTAGTATGCAGTCATATATGTTGCAGTAGCAGCGTCCCAGATTTTAATATAGTCTGTACCTTCTTCACCAAAACCTTCGCATTTGATGTCTTGTAATTCAATTGCCATAGGGAGAGTGTTACATACAAGGGTCATTGCATTAACTGGAAGAGTTATAGTATTTGAAGTAGAAACTTCGCCAGCGAATGTAGCTGTACCACCATTACCTGCTAGCATCCAGAAACCTTGTCCAGGAACGATTGTTGAGTGTAGAGCAGTCTGGTAACCATCGCCCCAACCAGCACCTAGTGCGATATCGTCATCGTAATTATCAGGAGTGTTATTTACGTCATCAAAAACACCATCTACTGAGTCACCCCAATAGTATGCTGTCATATATGTAGCAGTAGATGCATCCCAGATTTTGATATAGTCTGTACCTTCTTCACCAAAACCTTCGCATTTGATGTCTTGAAGGTCTATTGAAGTGTCGCCAATATACTGGAATTGGTTACCAATAATTGTCATAGCATTAACAGGTAGTTCAATCTTTGAATAACCAACAACATTAGCTGATGGAACTTCTGTTGCGCTTGCGGCAGGGTTATTTTTGGAGCAAAAAAATAGGGGTAAAATTCGCACGGAATTTTACCCCTTAAAAAGAGAAAAGCCACCCCCGTAAGGAGATGGCTTTATGAATTAGTTTGCTGTGTAATCAGCGATCGGATTACTTACGACGGCGGATTAGCATTGCAACGCCTGCAAGTGCTAGCATAGCAGAAGCTGGCTCTGGAACAGCTGTATATTTAACATTAGAAGTGTTCTGATAAGTAGCACCAATATCATTATATCCAAATGTAATTGAAGTAGGTGTTGTTGGGTCTGTGTAGGCATATTGAGACTTTACAGCAGATAGATAATATTGTGCTCCATCATAAACAACAATTTGGAAATCATATTGAGAACCGCCTTGAGCTTGTGATAACCAGCTAGAATCTGTAGCTGTATTATTTGTTGCCTTACCATCTGCTACAGTTGTTGTTCCTACAGTAATAGATGATAGAGTGGACTCAAACGTTTCCTTTGTTGTTGTTGCTGTCAATGCCGCAGCATCATCAGCTAAGATTAGGTAAATATTACCATTGTAGTTAACTCCTGTTGAATCCACAATTCTTTTTGCTGCAGTAGTTAGACCAGAGAACTTCCAGTCAATAGAAGCTGCAGAAGCAGAAATTGCTACTAGAGCAACCATCATAATTGTTACTAATTTTTTCATAGTTTTATTTTCTTTCTTTATTATTTTGTTTTAGTGGGAAGGTAACCCCATCCCAAAATTATTTTTTATTCAACAGTAGGAAAAACAACAGAGCCTCCATTAACGGACTGAACCCAGAAACCCTGACCAACATCTATCTTTATGTCAACGATAAGTTGATCTGCGTCACCCCAGCCAGCACCAAGAGTCTCTTCATATGTATCATCTGCAAATACTCCATCAGCTTCTTCTCCGAAGAAATATGCTTCTTTATATGTACCTGTAGATGAATCCCAGAATTTAATCCAATCTGTACCATCCTGAGCAAAATCACCTGCAACAGTAATATCCTGAATGTTAATTGCTTGAGGAATTGGATTTGCTATAAGAGTCATTGCATTAACAGGTACATTAACTGTATTATTTTTTGAAACTTCGCCATTAAGAACCAATGAACCTCCATTAACAGATTGAGCCCAAAAACCCTGTCCTAGATTTACATCTAAATCAATGACAATCTGATCTGCGTCACCCCAACCAGCACCAAGAGACTCTTCATAATTGTCATCAATGAAAACTCCATCAGCTTCTTCTCCGAAGAAATATGCTTCTTGGTATGAACCTGTGGACGCATCCCAGAATTTAATCCAATCTGTACCATCCTGAGCAAAATCACCTGCAACAGTAATATCCTGAATGTTGATAATGGTCTCACCAATATTCTGGAACTGGTTACCAACGATAGTCATTGCGTTAGCTGGTAGTGTAATCTTTGAATAACCAACAACATTAGCTGAGCCAACTTCTGTTGCGCTTGCGGCAAGGGTTGTTTTTGGAGCAAAAAAAGGGGTAAAATTTGCATGGAATTTACCCCTAAAAAACAGAAAAGCCACCCCAAAAAGGAGTGCAAAATTTTCTAGCGCTTTAATAAATTTGTCCCCAAGGTCTCCAATGTCCCCATTGTCCCCTAAGCGCTAAACTGCCTGTTCAATCGTCAAATCGTCTCACGAATTACGATTTTCACGCAATGCGTGCGTGCAAGGCACGCTAGGCCCGTTTTGAGTACAAGGCGGAATATACGAGAGGAGCGTGTCGCTATCACTCACGCACCTCTCGCCTCCGAAGGCTCAGGCGCAGAGCGCCTTCGTATGCGCACTGATTATCTCAGTTGCGCATGAATAAATTTTAGAGATGTGTGAGGAGCCCTTCACAAATTTCGGGCACCTCACACCCAGTAATGTTATTAGATGAAGCGGTGCGAAGCACCATGAAGCATGCCTACGGCATATAAAGCATTGCGAAGCAATATATGCGGTGAGATTAAAACATATGATGTGCAGCACGGGGACGTACTGCACCCCAGTTATTCTGTAAGACGGGGACGTCTTACTGCCCAGTTAACGTGTAGGACGAGGACGTCCTACACCCCAGAGTTGTGCAAGACGAGACGGCATTACACCCCAGTTAAGCAAACACTTTAACTAATCTATTAGTTATTCACTAATCACTATTCACTAGATTCCGCGATAGTCAATACACGTTAATCTTGAAAAATCATCATGGTACTCCAGCCAGGACGACGCCTGGCCGCTCCGAGATAATTGAATCACGCCCACCACGTGCACAGCAACTAGCCACAAAACACGCACGCAGCATCCGCACAAATCCAAGCAAAATTATAGTCAATCCTGTCTAAAAACTTCGCACTTTTAGGCATCACGTGTTGTGCGTGCACTAGAGTAGCTAGCGGGCTGCTGTGGCTGCTCTCACAAGAACTACAAGATATCCAAGCGTATATGCTGCAAGACGTAATAGCGCATATTTGCGCTTCTCTAATAGCGCGACAATCACGCGCTGCCATACACTCAAATATGGCTTAGCAAGATAACCTATAGAAAGTGCTTTGCAAATATTATCAGAAACAGCTGACATATTTGATTTTCCACGCTGCCCTCTTCCATGTCGCAATGTAATCGACAAAGCAAACATAAAGGCATCACGCGTTGTGCGTTTAGTTAACAATACTTCATCTACGCCTTTTGCTTTTCCATGTTGGAAAATTATTTCACAAGCAGTAAAGCCATTGTCTATATACCAGGCAGGTATAGAGCGAGAAACTGATGCCAGATTTTCCCTAAATCCATAAAGCACAATTGGCAAATGTACCCAATTATTTGTTTCTAATGCGACATCAAATATGAATGGACAATCCTCACCACCTGTCAGTTTTGGAAATTTGATATTACATAAAATTTCTTTTCTGTAAATGTATTGCCAAACATATATGACAAGATTTCCTTTTGTCAGATAATTCTGAAGTGGATTATCTATTGTGGTAAGCTTATCTAATACATCGCCAGATGGAGCCCACTTAGGTGATGTAGTAAACGCACAACGATCAAACTGAAGTACATCTGCTCCTGTGCTTTCAATACCTGCTGTAGCCAATGCCATTGCTTCAGGATGAAGCATGTCATCCTGATCTGCAAACATAATGTATGAGCCATTAGCAGAGTCTAATCCAAAATTACGGGAATCGCCAGTGCCGCCATTTGGTTTTGTCAGGACCCTGAATCGTGAATCCTTTTGTGCATATTCTTTAAGTATTGCAAGTGATGAATCTGTAGATAAATCATTAACACAGATGCATTCCCAATTAGAATATGTCTGTGCAAGTATACAATCCAAGAGAGCACGCAAATAGCGTTCTCCATTATATACTGGCACGATGATTGATACTAGATTCATAATAGGATTAACATGTAATTGGGTTAGATGTTGTGATGGCGAAAAGTGCGAAGGAAAGGGACGCTGAGAACGCAAAGGGCGCTGAGGTGCGCGGGGCTCGTGTGATGGCGTGTGTGGTGATTCTGGGTGATACGCCTGCGCTTGTTGTTGGAGGCTAGGGCGACGCCTAGCCGCTCCAAGATAGCTCCAACTTCCAAGCGCACGCGTGTACGACCACAAGATAATTGAGTATGGGAGCGTACGTAAGTGTGATGCAGAACTAGATAATAGTGATTAGTGGAGGTGAAGGGTGAGAGCATTACTTGCTTGGTGCGATGCAACCTAGCTTGCAAAGCTGATCGCATAAGCCACAGCCATTACATGCTGTTGGATTGATGCTTGGGCGACCATTTGCCCCAACCTCAATCGCAGGACAACCACAACGCAAGCAAAGCTTGCAGTTGACGCAACGCTCGTCATCAATTACACGTGCAGGGCCCATTGGCTTTCTTACATGCAATGGACATGGTGCACGAGAAATAATGAGCGATGGCTCGTCTGCCTCTAGCTCTTCTTTAATTATAGCGATTGTTTCAGCCTGATTGTAAGGATTGCATACACGAATGCGCTCCATACCACATGCACGAGCAATTGCCTCAATTGAAGCTGATTTTGTAGGCTCGCCCATCAGAGTGGTGCCTGTGCCTGGATGCTCCTGATGTCCTGTCATTGCTGTAATACGATTATCTACAACAATCAATGTGCTATTGCCTTTGTTGTAAACTACATCAAGCAAACCTGTGATACCTGAATGGAAGAATGTTGAGTCACCAACAATACCAACGACCTTCTTTTGTTCGCCAGCCTTTTGCATACCATGTGCAATTGTAAAACCAGCACCCATGCAGAGAATTGTGTCGGTACGATTCAATGGAGGGAATACACCTAAACTGTAGCAGCCAATATCACCACTCACAATTACATCAAACTTTGTGAGTGCTAAGAAAAGTCCACGATGTGGACAGCCTGCACAAAGCATTGGTGGACGTGCTGGCAAATCACCTGCCTCCTCAACAATGCTTGGAAGCTGTGGCAGGGTCTGCTCAGGATAAAGCTGTTGCTTGATTGCATAAAGCTTTGCTGGTGTCAGCTCACCACAACGTGGCACAAGTCCCTTGCCTTCACAAGCAATGCCAAGTGACTTGATGTGCTCCTCCATAATTGGATCGCCCTCTTCTATCACTACAAGACGCTTTACCTTAGCAGCAAAGCTCTTGAATAGTTCATCAGGGAATGGCCAGCCAAAGCCTATCTTCAAAATACTTGCCTCTGGGAATATCTCAATACAATGAGCTGCTGTTACACCATGAGAAATAATGCCTAGCTCAGAGCCATTTTCAATGATCTCATTCATTGGTGATGTGCATGCCTCTGCTGCTTGGGCGACCATACGCTCCTCAACCTTTACGCGGAGCTTGCGTCCCCAAATTGGCAGTGGAACAAATTGCTGCACATTGCTCTTGAAGCATGTGGCATTACGCTCACGTGGTTCACGCTCCTCTACTAATGAGCGAGAGTGGCTTACGCAAGTTGTAGTACGCAAAATTACTGGGCAACCATATTTCTCTGAAAGCTCAAAGCCCTTGATAACAAAGTCGCGTGCCTCAGCTGCATTTGCTGGCTCAAGCACTGGGATTTTAGCTAAGCGCGCATAGTGTCGCGTATCCTGCTCTGTTTGAGATGAATCCTGACCAGGATCATCAGCCACAACAATTACCATGCCACCAACTACACCGATGTAGGAAAGTGTCATCAATGGGTCTGCAGCAACGTTAAGTCCAACAAGCTTCATTGTTGTGATTGTGCGAGCACCTGCGATAGAAGCACCTGCAGCTGCCTCAAGGGCAACCTTTTCATTTGGCGACCACTCGCAATATACACCTTGCTTTGAGTACTGAACGAGATTTTCCAAAATCTCTGTTGATGGTGTGCCAGGATAACCGAATGTTGCAGTTACACCACCCTCAAATGCACCACGTGCAATTGCTTCATTTCCAGAATAAAGTTTTTTCATATCAAAATGGTTGATTATTTTGCTAATGAGTCAACAGCGCGCTTAAATGCGTCGCGTGAATTTATGATAGTTGAATCCTCAACACAGAATGCAAGGCGAATATAGCCTGGCAAACCAAAGCCACGACCAGGCACTGCCAAGACATGTTCGTTAAGCAGTGCTTCTACAAATATGCGCTCATCCTCAACTGGAGATTTTGCAAAGAAATAGAAGGCTCCCTTTGGCATCATAAATTCTACACCAGCATTTGTTAAAACATCTGCCATCAATGCGCGACGCTTACGATAGATATCAATATCTACTTGGCTGTCAAGAGCTGTTTGCAGAACCTTCTGAGCGATTGCAGGTGCATTAACAAAACCAAGAATACGATTTGTCAAAATCAATGCAGCCATTAGTTTTTCTGCTCCTTCCAAAGCAGGATTTACAGCTACATAGCCAATACGCTCACCAGCAAGTGATAATGTCTTTGAGAAGGAACCAATTACTACTGCTGCCGGATATACAGAGAATACAGATGGAATTTCTGCGCCATCAAAATTCAATGCACGATATGGCTCATCAGATACAAGATAGATTGCACGACCATTCTTCTCTGAATGCTTCTTTAGTACTTCAGCAAGTGCTGCAAGCTCTTCACGAGAATAGATTTGACCTGTTGGGTTATTTGGTGAATTTACAATTACAGCGCGTGTCTTTGGTGTGATTGCTGCATCAATTGCAGCAATATCAAGAGTAAAATCAGGAAGCTTTGTTGGAACAGGAACAAGCTTACCACCAAAGTTGCCAGCATAGAAGCCATACTCCACAAAGTATGGGCTTGGACAAATTACTTCATCACCATCAGAAAGTACTGCACGGAACAGAACATTGATTGCACCAGCAGCACCACAAGTAACAACGATATTTGCTGCAGGAACCTGAGTTGCCTGCTCCTCAGAAACTTTCTTCGCAAGAGCTTCTCTTGTGGCAGGGTAACCTGCATTTGGCATATAGCCAATAGCAAATGGCTCATCTGCATGTTCGGCAATTTCCTTTAGAGCAGCCTTTACTGCAGATGGAGGTGGAACATCCGGATTACCAAGACTAAAATCATAAACATTCTCAGCACCATATTTTTTGCGTAGCTCAATACCTGCTTCAAACATTTTGCGAATCATAGATGAATTTGCAAGATAACCATCAATTTCTTTTGTTACTAATTCGTTCATAAAACTCCTATTTCAATCTTAAATTAACTTTACACTACCTAATCTATTCACTATTACCTATTCACTATTACCTAATCTCTACCTAATCTATTCACTATTACTTATTCATTATTATCTAATCTCTACCTGACCTATTCACTATTACCTATCTTATACAGTCTCGTAGAATACGCGCTTTGCTTTACCCATTTCTACGCGTGGCAATGTGCCTGGCTTGTGAATATCACCCTTAGGAGAGAAGCCCAAATCTTCCTTTAGTTGCTTCTCTACCATATAACCAGTAACGCCCTCTTCTGCCTCTACATCTACACGCAATGACTTGATGCCATTATTATCAATAATTGTCATTGTGTAATTTGGCAATACACCAGGAATCTTTAGTAGAGACTGCTCTACCTGAGATGGGAAGAAGTTTACTCCTGAAATAATCAGCATATCATCCAAACGACCAGAAATCTTTTCCAACCGAAGATGTGTGCGACCGCAGGAGCAGGTGTCGCGTGAGATGATACGGCTTAGGTCACCAGTTCTAAAGCGAATTACTGGCAGAGCCTCACGATTCAGAGCTGTGATAACAACCTCACCCAGCTCACCATCATCTAGCACCTCGCATGTCTCTGGATTGATAATTTCAACAATGTACTGATCCTCCCAAACGTGGATACCATCGTGAGCACAGCAATCCATACCCAGTGTGCCAATGCCGCCTGTTTCTGTCATGCCATAAATATCATAAGCATCAATGCCAAGACCCTTGACAATTTTATCGCGCATTGCAACAGAGAAAGCCTCTGCACCAAAGATACCAATCTTTAAATCTGGCAGAGTTTGATTTGTTTCCTCCATTACTTCCATGATTCGTACTGCATAGGAAACTACGCCAGTAATCACGCGAGAATGAAAATCTTGAGCTAGCTTAATTTGACGAGCTGTATTACCTGGCCCGCAAGGCACAATAAACATACCTGCTGCACGAGCTCCATGATAGCAACCAAAACCGCCATTGAATAAGCCAAAGCCTGGTGTGATTTGGCAAACATCACCTGCTTCTGCACCTGCCATTACATAGCAACGTGCCATACATTCTGCCCACTGATCCAAATCCTTTAGTGTATATGGCATTACAACTGGTGTACCTGTTGAGCCACTGGACATGTGCATTTCTGCAATCTGCTTTTGATCTACGCAGCACATACCCATTGGATATTGGTCACGAAAATCTTTTTTGCTCATAAATGGAAGCTTGTGAAGATCCTCAAGACCATTAAATGAAGCTACATCTACGCCTGCTACATCAAATTTCTCTTTGAAATATTGGTTCTTCTCATAGCAGTAGCGAACAATCTTTTTTACTGCTGCATCTTGGTGTGCGGTAATTTCTGCACGTGGCATTGTTTCCGCTTTTTCGTTATAAAATTTCATTTATTGATCCTTTGGTTTAAAATTTCTTGTTTGTTGTATTGTTCAGGATTGCACAACTACTATGATATGACTCTGCCACGAGCAAATGCATTAAGATTTGCTTTAACGGTAGCAGGCTTTACTGATCCCTCAATTGCTTTTTCCCAACATTCCATTGGTAAAGGCAATGCATTTGAAAGCATGCCAATCAGAATTGTATTTGCCAGACGAACATCGCCAAGCTCAAGGGCTTCTTTGACGCAATCGCAGTACTTAAGATTTGAAAATAGCTTATTAAGACGCTCTTCTACATCCTGTGGATATTTTGCATTACCGCAAGATACAGTTACAGGAATAACGGATTGCTTTGCTACAACAGCTAAACCACCTGGTTTTAAGTAGTGAGCGCAGCGAATTGCTTCAATATGTTCAAGTGAAGCAAGCACATCTGCTGTTCCTTCAAGAATAAGTGGGCTATGTACTTTCTCGCCAAATTTAATTTGAGCCATCACACTGCCACCGCGCTGAGCCATACCATGAGTTTCTTTTGCAGTAACTTCATAGCCTGCAAGTTCAGCTGCTTTACTAATAATTTTAGCGGCTAGAAGAATACCTTGACCGCCTACACCTGATAATAGAATATTGTATATCATAAAATAAAAAATTGGTTACATAAAAAACATGTCTTTATGTTACTATAAATAGAAACAAAATGCAAAGCATTTTTTTCGTATATTGAGAAATATGCGAAGAGCAAGCGTGATGCGTGAGTGTGATGAGTGAGCGAGGTGGCTAGAAGTGCGTGGCTAGAAGTACGATTTTTTTGACAGGATAAACTATAATTTGGATTGGATTTGTGCGGATGCTGTGGCGTGCGTGGTGGCTAGGTGCAGTGTGCGCGTGGTGTTCGTGATTCAATTATCTCGGAGCGGCCAGGCGTCGTCCTGGCTGGAGCACCAAGATGATTTTTCAGGATTAACGTGTATTGGCTATCGCGTAGTTAGTGAATAGTGAATTAGTGAATAGTGAATAGATGAGGTAAAAATATTTAAAGTGTGTGCTTAACTGGGGTGTAGGACGTCCTCGTCCTACACGGTAACTGGGCTGTAAGACGTCCACGTCTTACAGAATAACTGGGCGGCATGGCGTCCCCGCCTTGCTGAAATTTAAAATAATAAATCCCACCGCATATATTGCTTCGCAATGCTTCATATGCCGTAGGCATGCTTCATGGTGCTATGCACCGCTTCATAGCGCGAAACGCTGCTTCATCTAAATTCGGACACGAATTTAGACACTTTTTGGCTTGGGTTAATGCACAAGAATCCGGAGTTTTAGCGTAAGAAGAGCAAATAGCCAGCGAATGCGATTAAATGAGCCTGTCAATAGCAAGCCACGTGGGTCAATAGGCTTGCCATTATGCTCTAACTGAAAGTGCAAATGCTCGCCTGTTGACATACCGGTCTTTCCCATATATCCCAAAGGGGCACCTGCAGAAAGCTCATCGCCAAGCTTTACTCGTATTGTACCTGGCTCAAAATGGAAATATCGCGAAACATATCCATTCCCATGATCAATGGATATATTGTTACCTGCCGGGCGCTCTTTATCAAAGCCAGATACATCAGTTTCACAATGCACTACCCTGCCTGCAGCAATCGCAAGTATTGTTGCCTCCATACATTGATCTGTCCAGAGGCAACAATCTATGCCGTGGTGCGCCTTGCGTTCTTTTGTAACAGGATGAATACGCACACCAAAAGACGAGGTCTGTATTACATCCCCCGTCTCTAAAAATATACGATTTTTCTTTAGATAATAGCGCTGTCTGCCCATTACTTAAGCATCAAATCACTAACTAGCTTATTGAAGCGAGCTGGATTTGTTAATGGTGTACCTTCAGCTAGCTGTGCCTGTCCGTAAAGAAGATCTGCCCAATCCTCTACAGAGCCATTGCCAGAATTTACGCTGTCCAACAGCTTCTTAATCAGAGGGCTGTCTGCATTGATTTCCATGATGCGTTGTGTTGGTGGCACTGTCTGATTGAAAGCACGCATTACTCGCTCCATGTGTGCTGTGTAGCCATACTCATCAGCAACAAAACAACAAGCAGAATCTGTTAAACGATTTGATAAACGAACGGTCTTCACTGTATCCTTAAAGCGCTCTGCCAAGAAATCAGTCAAAGGCTTAAATTGTTTATCTGCCTCTGTTGGCTCCTTCTTGCCGTCCTTTGACTTATCTGTCTCATCGCCATCTAAATCAATTTCGCCTCTGTCAATTGCACGAAGCTTCTTGCCATCATACTCGCGTAGGCGTTCTGCAACAAATTCATCAACTGGATCAACAAAGAATAGAACCTCAAAACCATGCTTCTTGAAGCTTTCCAAAATTGGTGTATTCTTTGCAACCTCAAAAGAATCTGCTGTGAGATAATAAATCTCCTTCTGATTTGATGGCATGCGCTCAGCATATTCCTTTAATGTATATAGCTTTGATGCATCGTCAGAAAGTGTTGATGGGAATTGAACAAGCTCTTTGAGCTTATCATAATTTTCCCAATCTCCATGTACACCCTCTTTGATCATGCGACCAAACTCACGATAGAACTTTGCATAATCGTCTGGACGCTTATTCTTCATATCTTCGATTGCACCAATTATTTTGCCCACAATCACCTTGCGGATGCGACGAATAATTGCATCATCCTGAAGCATTTCACGAGAAACATTCAATGGCAAGTCAGAGCTCTCAACAACACCCTTTACAAATGATAGGTAATGTGGCAATAGCTCCTTGATTTCATCACCAATAAATACATTGCGTGCATAAAGCTGAAGACCGCTCTTTGCATTTGAGAAATACATATCAAATGGTGCTGCAGCAGGAATGAATAGCAATGCACTAAATTCTGTAGCACCCTCTGCAGAGAAATGTACTGTAGCTAAAGGAGCCTCATTATCATGAGCAATATGCTTATAGAAAGAATCTGTATCCTCCTTTGTTACCTCATCCTTTGAGCGCTTCCAAATTGCCTTCATTGAGTTAAGTGTCTGTGGCTCCTTAACCTCAATTTCGTCCTTATCATTCTTCTCTGCAGGAATGCTTGGATCTGGGAATAATACGATTGGATAAGAAATATAATCAGAATAGCGGCGAACTATTTCGCGAATACGCCACTCGTCAACATACTCTTGCATTTCCTCACGCAAATATAGTGTGATTGATGTACCATATGCAGCATCCTCATCACCCTCTGTAATTTCATATTCGCCATTACCATCTGACACCCAAACAACTGCCTTGTCTCCGCGACGACGTGTAACAAGCTTTACTTTATCTGCAACCATAAATGCAGCATAAAAACCAACACCAAACTGACCGATAAGCTCAGGTGCATTTGCCTTATCCTTCATTGCTTGAAGGAACTTCTTTGTGCCAGAGGATGCAACTGTACCAATATTGCGTTCTACTTCCTCTGCATTCATACCAATACCATTATCGGTAATTACAAGTGTTTTTGCTTCTTTATTTGCAAGAAGATTAATTTTATATTCTTCATCTGCCTCTTGTGTCTTATCTGTCAATGCTTCAAAGCGAGCGCGATCAATAGCATCAGATGCATTTGAAATAAGCTCGCGAAGAAATACCTCTTTCTTTGAATAAAGAGAATTGATTACTAAATCCAATAGTTGGCTGACTTCTGTTTTAAAAGTTTTTTTCATAGTGTTTATTTTCCTGATTTTATTAAAAGTTAAATGCATAGGCACTTATTTCTAAATGCCTATGCGAAAAGTGTTTTTGTTGCGGCAGATTAGTCGCGTCTTCCACCAATTAGGCCAAAACGATATAGGTAGTATAACAATGTTAGTAGTGCAGAGATTGCTCCTGCAACATATGTCATAAATGCAGCATTAAGCACCTTGCCAGCAGCATCAATTTCTGCTTGGCTTGATACGGCACCACATACTGCCAGTTGCTTCTTTGCTCGTGCACTGGCATCCCACTCTACTGGTAGAGTTACAACAGAGAAAACAAATGCAGTACCAAAAAGAATTATACCTGCCCATGTAATTAAATAACCTGTATCTGGTGAGATAAATCCAATACCAGATAAAAGTAGTCCAGCAACAGCAATCAGGATACCAAAATTGCTACCAAACTGTGTAATTGGAACAAGTGCGGAGCGTAGCATTAGAGGAGCATAGCCCTGAGCATGCTGTAGTGCATGACCAGCCTCATGGCAAGCAACACCTACTGCTGCAATGCTGGACTCTCCGTAAACTTCAGGAGAAAGACGCAAAACCTTCTTGGTTGGGTCATAATGATCTGATAAAAAGCCAGATACTTGCTCAATACGCACATCATTAACGCCTGCACGGCGTAGCATACGTTCAGCAGCTTGTGCTCCTGTAATTCCTGTTGATGTACGAGACTTTGAATACTTATTAAAAGTGCTTTTTACTGTCATAGAAGCAATTCCAGAAAGAATCAATACTGGAATCATAACGACTAGATATAGAGGATCAAAAAACATAATCGTTTCCTTTCATTATTTTGTTATATGCATTATTATACTAAATATAAACAAATTTGTATATGAGTATTGTAGCAAATTCTGTACCAACGCGAAAAATCGGCAAATTTGGGTGAAATTTGCGAAATTATGACACAATTTGAGACACAGAAGTGCGACATAAGTGTGTTATGCGTAGTGGCGAGCGTGATAGCGAGCGTGATGGCGAAAAGTGCGAAGTTTTTTGACAGGATTAACTATAATTTGGATTGGATTGTGTGCGGATGCTATGGCGTGCGTGGTGGCTAGGTGCTGTGCACGTGGTGGGCGTGATTCAATTATCTCGGAGCGGCCAGGCGTCGTCCTGGCTGTGCACCAAGATGATTTCTCAGGATTAATGTGTATTAGCTATAGGAAGAATTCTTCAAAGGCTTGTTGAAGTTGCTCTGCAGATTGAATGCGCTCAACATCTGCAGGTATACTCCTGCGAAATACTCCACCATAATTTTTTGTAATCAGACGAGGATCTGTAATTACTACTACTCCCCTATCTTGCTTGTGTCTGATTAAGCGGCCAAACCCCTGCCTAAACTTAATTACTGCATTAGGCACAGAAAATCCCATAAAAGAATCTCCTGTTTCAAAACGAACCTGCTCTGCTCTTGCATTGACAATTGGATCGTTAACCGCATCAAAAGGAAGTTTTACAATAACTAATGCTGTTAATGTATCTCCTATTAAATCAACACCCTCCCAAAAAGAATCTGTTCCCATCAAAACAGAAGCTTGAGATTCATCTTTAAATTGCTCTGTAAGTGTTTCACGCGACATACCTGTTCCTTGAACAAGCACACGAATATGTGGTGCACCAGCATTTGCCTCAATAGCAAGTGCTACCTCCAATTGTTTTGCACATAGCTGCATTAGCTTATAGCTTGTGAATAAAACAAGCGTACGCCCTTGGGTAAGCATTAGCAAATTCTTCATAAATGGAGCAAATTCTTTTGCGTATTTTTCCTCGCCGCCTCGATCCGATGGGTCAGGCAAAAATGTCGGTGCCAATACGCGACATTGCTCTTTAAAATTAAATGGAGACCCTGCCACAAAGGTTGATATTCTATCTGGTTCAATTAAATCAATACCTATGCGATGTGAAATAAAAGCTGTAGACCCTGCCACATTCATCGTTGCGGAGCAAAGGATTATAGACTCCTTTCGAGAGAAAAATCCATCAGCAAGAAATCTTGCAATACTAATAGGAGCAGTATGCAATGTTACTGCGAATCCACGCTCTGTTCTGGCTCCAGTACGCTCAATCCAATACACCCATTGAGGATCTCCAAGATTTGTTATAAATTCAAAATTTGAAAGAATTTCAGAGAATGTAGTTTGATATTGAGAAAGCTCATTTGTGAGTGATGAAAGCTGCTGATAAGCAGAATCAAATGTAGGTGCCATCACACTCATTAAGCTCATCAAAGGCGACTCGTCTGAGCTTACTCCAGAATTTGCTTCCTTACAAATCTCCAGCTCTGTATTGATACTCGTTGTTATTTCAGAAATTAAATTATTAGTTTCATATAGAGCATCTAATACTTTATTCAACAATGGCTCAGCATCCAGCCAGCCTTGTCGATACTTTATTTCCGGAAGCAATCTAAGAGATGCTTCATAAGAAGGAATCAGGGTTTCTAATTGGCGAAGATATGGCGGAAGAACTAAGCGAATTCTATTTAATAAATCAATTAACGAATTGAGCTTTTCAAAGATTAAATCACGATATTTCGCAGAGGCTTCTGGAATTACTGCTGATGTCGCGAATGGTCGCTTTATACGTAAAATCAATCCACGCTCACCATTACGTGTTTTTAAATAGAGCCTACGAACCGGCAACAATATTGAAATAGGTGTAACCTCTCGCAAGAATTTACGTGTTGCTGCCTCTTCAAGATTATGAGCTTCATCAAATACAGCATGTGCATGAAGAGGTAATGCAAGTGGACGCTCCGCTGGCTCACTAAAATAAACCGAATGATTTGTTATAACTATATCTGAATTTTGTGATTTTACACGAGCTGTTTGCAAGAAACATCTATTATAGAAAGGACACTTTCTTCCACGACACTCCTCTGGTGTAGAGAATAAGCGATTAGCTCCATTATCACAATATGCAATTTGAGGAGCCTTTGAAATATCTCCATCTTTTGTTTGGAACAACCATACACACGTCTGTGCTAAACCATAAATTTGCTCTTGAGCAACCTCTGTATCTATATTGCTCAAGACATCAACTAAACGAGCAAGACATATGTAATTGCTTCGGCCTTTGATTACTGAGTAACGCAACTTTTTGTGCAAAGCATCTCTAATTATAGGCAAATCTTTTTCGAATATTTGCGACTGAAGATTCTTTGTATTTGTGCTTATTACAACAGGGAGCGAATTTGCAAGACTCCAAAGTGCACTTGGAACAAGATATGCCATAGTCTTACCAATACCTGTGCCAGCTTCTACAACCAAATGCTCTGAGCCATTAAATGAATTTATTACTCTGCAAGCCATCTCCACTTGCTCTCTGCGTGGCTCATAATTTGGTAACAAACGAGCCAGTGGACCATTGTAACCAAACCACTCTGCCACAGACTCTGGAGCGACCTGCTTAAAATCTGCAGGATTTGCTGGCATACGCTTTACTGGTTGCTCTTTATTTATTGGCAAATGCTCTAGCATTGCCTCATAGGCATCACCTGAAGAATTTAATCCCATTTGCTGGGATTTTATAACATTTTGTCCTATCGCTTGTAATTTGTCATCTGTGCTACAAAGCAAAAGCTGACCTATAACAAAGGCAGCTTCAGCAGGAATTTTGCCTGGCAAAAATTCCTTTGGCACTCCAACAAGTGCCTGTGATTTTGTGCTTAACAAGTCAGACATACAAGTAATATATTAACAGCATCTACAAAAGATGCAGAAACAAAACAATTTTAATAGGATTGATATAATCAAAAATACGAGAATTTATTTGATGCTTTTTTCTTGAGCTTTACTATATTTGCTATTCAAAAAAGCACAATCACTTAATCCCATTCCTAAAGAATATAGAAGTACGATCTCTCCGTCAGCAAGATTATACTCTACTAAACCAAAAAGAGCTAACGATGTGAACATAACCAGTGGGATTACTGCATATAATCCAGCACCACGTTTCCAATAAATAACCGCAGACACTATTGTAAATAAATACCAAAAAGCATATGCAGCCACACCAAGCCATCCAAAATCTACCAGAGCTTGAAGCGGTGTGCTATGTACATGAGAATGCTGAAAATTCTCCATATTTGGACAATGTTGACGCATCTTTTCTGTCGTTAAAGATCTAAAACCAATTCCATATGGATGCTCTTCATGGACTGCTGGAACAATTTGTGTCCACATAGCATAACGACCACCCTTTTCTATTGTAAATTCCTCAGGCAATTCAAGAATACGTGCTCTGGATGCAGGAACTAAAAATACAACTGCAATAAATAAACCAAGAACTAAAACTGTAATTCGCTTGAAATAATAAAACACCAAAGGAACCATTACTACTAATACAGCCAAGAGAGGACCACGCTTACAAGTAAATATAAGTGCCAATGCTATCAGTAACAAAGTAATTAACTGCTTAAAACGCTGCTTGCATGGCAGCTTTTGCTTGCATGCATCAATAAACAAATAAAAAGCAGCAGGAACCGCGACCATAAAACGCTGTGCCTCTTGCATTGTTCCTTGCAATATAAATACTTCCGACATATGACTTGGACGATATGCAAAGTACTTTCTAATCTCAGCCCAAATATCATCGCCGACACCAAGAAATTCTGTCACATAAAATAGCCATTGGGACAAAAGAGGTATTGTCTCACGGACCGCAGGATTTTTCATGTGGCTTACTTTTGGTATATTACACATAATCCATGATTTTAATGGATAAGAGATAATGACTATTATTGCACCAATTAAACAACCAATAACATACCAACGCAATAGCTGAACAAAGCGCTCTTTACTATTAACTGACAATGCCACAATTGGTATTCCAATATACCAGATCAATTTATCAATTTTACCCAATCCCTTAGAAGGATTTAATTGAGGGTCATTTAAACAGCAAGTAGCAATAATTGAAACTACTAAAGCTAAAACAAAATATGTCAACCACCCAATCGTTGGGCGACTGATACGAGCCCAACTATGCTGACGAATTGCTCTTACTAAACTGCCAACTGCTGATATCAACAAAAAAATTCGAGCTAATGGCATTGAAACGCCACAAAAGAATACAAAAGCAAGTAATGATGCCCAAACGAAATCTTCTTTTAAATATTCTATAGCTCTATTAAGTTTTGAATTTTTCATTTAAATCAATCCTTACCAGAACATATATTTGCCTGTAGCAAGTACATATATACCTAATACAGCATTAGTGGTAATGTGTGCAATTGCAGCTGCCCAAATATCGCGAGTTTTAATATAGAATAATCCATAAATTATACCGCATAGAAAGCCTGCTAAAACTTCATTATGCTCAATAGCAAATATTGCTGCAACAATTAGGAAGGATGGCCAATGAAGCTGACCGATATCTATATCCAAAAAGTCAGGGGTACGAGCAGTACGAAGCAAATATCCACGCCAGAAGAATTCCTCAATAATAGAAATAATAAAGGCAGAACCAATGAAACGAATTGTCGTCATTGCAAAACCACAAACACTTGGAGCATATGGTGTTGACTCTAAAGGTGTACGCATTTCACCAAATGGCTTTACGCACCAAAGTTCATATTTTTCTGCAATAAAAGGACAAATACTTTTAAAAAATTCAGTTTCTAATCCAACCCAAAGGAAGAATACTCCAATACCTATGCCTATAGCTGGTAAAATATTCTTTTTATTAAGAGCATTATAATATTTCCATGGGCGACAAATAAATAAAGCAATAACGCAAATAGCTGTGCGAATTGCATATAATGCTGGCAAAGAAACAATATTTAAAGATTTGATTTCTTCTGTTTCTGATCCCTCTGTGAGGTGCATCATATTTGCCAATAAAACGATTCCAAGCCACAATACAAATGGGACTGCATGTCTATATGCAGCGTTATCCATTCGGCGAGCTTTTTTGCTATTTTTCTTTGCTGGTTCTGTTGTTTTTATTTCTGTTGTATTCATGCTTTAATTTTACCATATCGTAAAATATTGAGCAAGAGGATATTTGATTAAATTGGAGGGGGGATGGAGGGTGGCTAAAGCCACCCGCTCCGATGTTTTTAAGGGAAAGGCAATTTAAAGAATGCCGCCAACTCCGATGCTTTATGGGGAAAGGCAATTTAAAAAATGCCGCCTGCTCCGATGCGGGAAAGGGAAAGGGGAAGGCAAATAAAAGAATGCCGCCCGCTCCGATGCTTTATGGGGGAGGCTATTCTGAAGGGCGGCTCTTTGACCAAGCGCGGCCAGAAAGAAAACAGAATATGGTGCCACCAATACCAGCAATAAGCCATACAATGATAAGTTTGTCCCATCCTACTCGTGCAGCTAAAATTCCATACAAACCAGCTGCCAATGCTGATGCAAAATAAATTATACTATTAAATGCACCTGTCATTGCTGCTGATAATCCATATTTAGCAAAATGATATGGAAGACGAGTCAAAAACATGTGATTACTTCCCCACATCGCAGCCACACTGATTGACAAGAAAACAACACAAATAATTGCATTTGTATTGCGAGTTAAATAAATTCCCAATACAGCTAACGATGCAATAACAAACATCCATCCTGCTGTATGAAGCTCATTCTTTATGTGTTTATTATTTAACCAATTTGAGAAATAAGTTCCAGAAATGCTGACTATTGGAACAATTACTGAAATTGTAGCAGCAAATGCTGGAGATGTATTAAATTGCTTATAAAGAAATGTCGGTACCCATGACTCTACTCCATCACGAAGTGCTCCATTAAAAAGTAGTCCAAAGAGAATCAACCAAATACCTGATGCAACAACAACACCAATAATTGTATATTTTTGTGTAGCTTCATCATTATTAGATGTTTCTCCACCAACAGTAGATGTCTGAGCAAACATTCTTACTCTTTCTTGTTTGCAAACAATATCCATCAAATTCAAGTAGTTGCGCAAATATCTGTTTCCTAAAACCCAAACAATAAATGCGACAAAAAGAATTATTGCTGAAACAAAGAAAACCGTTCTCCAATCACATCCATATTTAATCATTTGGCCAGGTATAACTAATGCCAATATTGCACCGACACTACATGCGGCACCAATATTTGCTCCTGCTCTGATACGCCGCTCATCAGGTATTTGATCTGTAAATACACGAATAATTGGAGCCCACAGCATTGAGTGGAATATGCCATTTGCAGCCCACACAAAAACCATGAGCTCTTTAGAGCTTAATACTCCCATAAAGAAATTACAAATTGTAGCACCAAACAAGCCTATACCAATCATATATTTTGGTTGATAGCGAGAGCCTAGTATTCCATTAACCAGTTGTCCGACACCATAAACAATCATATAAGCGGCAGAAATGTAACCTCCAAACTCTTCTGTCAGGAAATTTTCCTTTATCATTTCTGGCAAACAAGCAGAAAAATTCTTTCGGCCAATGTAACTGCAAACATAAGCGAGAAAGCAATACCAAAACAGTTGGTTGGCAAAGTTCAGAATTTGCTTTTCTGTACATTTTCCACCGCTTGTTGATGTTATTTTTTGTAAATTCATATACAAATATACTCTAGTCTGATATTCTACAAATTATAAACAAATTTAATATCTAATCAGCAAACAACATTGAATTAAGACTAATTAAACTTATCGTAAAAAATAGATTTAGGAGTGCCTTTTACATTTAGTGCTGTAGTAACTGCTTTAATCATACCCTCGCTACCGCATAAGTACACTGCCACATTATCTGTTGTAGTGAGACGCTGTGCAATTACATCAGTCACAAAACCTGTATCAAAAGCATATGACTGAGGTTCTGCTGGCGGAGTTGCTATAGCTGGCAAATATGTGAAATTTGGTTCACTTGCCTGCAATGCAAGAAGTTCGCCCAAATATGGAAGTTCTGCAGCGGTGTTTGCACCATAGATAAAAGTTACCTTACGATTAAAGCCACTCTCCTTTAATGTACGAAGCAATGACATTACAGGTGAAACACCTGAACCACCTGCAACACAAAGCAGCTCGCCTTCATCCTTAAGCTCAGCATAGCCACTATATGGAGCAGTCAAAGTCAGTTCTTCTCCAATTGCAAGCTTCTCATGAATATATGTTGAAAGTTTACCACCTGGCACTAAGCGTACATTTATCTCAACAGCATTCTTTGAGGATTCTGGTGTAGAAATAGAATATGCACGAGATACACCAAACATCTTTGGTCCATCAATCATTACGAATGCACCAGGCAAATAATCAAGTGGCTTAGCCAATTCAAGGCGTACGCGCATAATGTCCTTTGCAACTAGCTCGCGCTCTGTAACAGTTCCTTTGCAGAGATAAATTCCTTTAAGCTCACCGGGAAGTGAAATTGACATATCGGAAGACACTGCCACGCGACAAGCCAAATGCCAGCCAGCAGCCAATTCTTCTTGATTGAAATGCTTTAGTTCCTCAGGTGTAGGAGCAATTCCCTCTGGAGCAAGAATCTGAACACGGCACTTTCCGCAGAAGCCCTTACCACCACAAATTGTAGGAACAAAAATACCAGCCTCGCGTAATGCAGCAAATAAGGTCTGTCCTTCTGCTGCTTGAACCTCGCGACCATCAGTAAGTGTTAGTTTAAACATAACATACTCCAAAATTACTTAATTAAAACGAAAGAACAAGCAAGCCACTTGTTGGGACAGCAACTTGAGAGAAGCCCGCAGCTGGTGCTAAAATTTCCTGCTCTCCTCCAATTGAATCGTAAATAACAGCCTTAACTGCTGGACGATTCAATGAAACAACAATGCCATCTTGACCAGATGCATTAATTATAGAAATGCTCTTCGCATTGCTCTCTGGCTTAACAACTACGCCAGGGGAATACACTGCCACAACCTCATCCTCATCATTATATGCCGATATATGCTGATAGTTTGACGAAGCTAAGCGAGGCACAAACCTTCCTTCTAGCAATGTAGAACGATGCTGCTCTCTGAAATTCAGCCAGAATTTCAATGCTTTTCTATGCTCCTCTGGAAGTTCCTCTAATTTAACAGAAATCTGAGGCACACCAAAAATAACATTTAATAGCTGAAGCATTGCTGTCTTATAATCTGCCTGCATATTCCATTCTAACATATCGGAATGTACTGCAGTTTCACCAGAGAGCAAACGCAAATCAACAATACCTACACGATTGCGATTAATATCACCTGGACAATCTGCTACACGGAACATATTTCCATATTTACGGATTGCTGGACCAATATAAGACTGACGGAATTCAATTAGCACATCTGGATTAATTGCTTTAAGGCGGCGAACCACCTCTGTAAGCAATGCATCAACAGCATGAGCAACTGACTTTATATCACGCCCCGCATAATCCTCTGCAATAGCAGGATCCTCTCCTTCTATATGAAAATTATCAATAAAATCAAACTTAAATCCGTCCAGCTCCCAATCTCGCATAGCATTTTCATAGGTCTGAATCAAATATTCGCGCACTTCAGGGAAGCGAGGATCAAGCACGAGTGCTTGTGTATTTCCACCTCGGAAATATAATGATTTATTCTTAAAGCGTTCATAATGCTTACTATGTACACCAACAAAGCAAACTGAATACCAAAGCAATAATTTTACATCAATTGCATGTAAGCGACGTGCAAAATCGCGCATCCCATTCTTAAATCGTGTCTTAGAAGGCTCCCAATCTCCACAAAATGCGTAGCCACGTTTTATATCATCAGTCTGCCAACCATCATCAATAATAATTCCATTTAACCCATACTCTTTAGCAAGAGCACACTCTGACACCAATTCATCATCAAAAATTTCTTGATGATAGGTATACCAAGAAGAATAAATAGAATCATATGCAGCCTTAGGAGGAATTGTTGGCTTATACTCATCAAAAGAGGTAAACCATTTCGATGCCTCTTGAAGAGCTTCTGCATAAAAGCAATCGCGCATATCAATTCGCAAAATAAATTCGTAATTTTGGATTGGAGCTTCCACCTGCTCAAACATTCGAATAGAGGTGGTCAAAGAGCACCCCTCCTCTAAAATACCACAATGAAAAACAACAAAGCGCAATGCATCTGAACATGCAATAAGAAAACGATTCCTATCTGCATTATTATTAATTTGAACTAATGGCACCTGTGTTGCCAAATCAGAATGAGTTTTACTCCACCAATTTGGTGGAATTCCGCGATAGAAATATCCTCCAGAAGTCCATTTTACAAACATATCCTTTTGAGGAATAGTATTGTCTAATCTTAAAAAAGGAGGAGCAATCGGAGCTGGAGCTGAAAGAGAAATCTTCAAAAGCTCAAGCTTTGGCTCTACAAGCTCGGAGGATGAGGTTATTTTCCACTCACCCAGATCACCGGAAACAGAAAATTCGCCAAGAATTTGAGAAGGTATGGAATTCATAAAAATTCTCCAATGTGTTAATGAATGTTTATAAATAAAATTATAAATTATTCTTAAACAAGAAGCAAGCGAAAGCGAGAATAAATTATGAATATGGAGAGATGAGAAGCTCTACTTCACAATACCCCAACGAGATGTAAATGGCCACCAAACTATGCCAGCTGGTCCAACCATTGCTCTGCGTGGGACTGGGCCCCAAAAACGGCTGTCATAGCTATTGGAGGTGTTATCTCCAAGAGCCATATATTCATCTCCAAGAGTAACAGAATCACCTGGCTTTACAAGATAACCTTCTCCTGGATATGATGGATTTGACTCACTTACCACGCGATATGGTCTGTATCCATTTTCGCCTTTTGTTATTTTCTCCATTCCTGGTAAACCAACAACAGGTTCCCCATTAGCAACAATGCGCCCATCTGCAATGCTTATAGTTTCTGTTGGCAGACCCACCAGGCGCTTAATGTAGTGCTGTCCAGGCATTAAGCTTGGTTGAATTGCTTCATCCTTTACAACAAATGGAAGTGGGAATGTATTACTTCTTGTTGTTGGTGCACAAAGCACTAGTTCTGGAATACTTGTTGTAAATATCATAGTATCATCACGCTTAGGTGGAAAGAAATTCCAAGCTATGCGATTTGCAAAAACCTGATCGCCTGAATGTATATATCCAGACCAAAGACGTGTGCCTTTCTTTACTATTCCACTAGCTAATGATTTTACACTGTCATTAGGGTTATCTGCCATGTGGTGGAAATTTTCTATTCCTTTAATTTCACCTCGCTCTAAAGAATCTTGAGGTATTTTAAAGGTTTGTTCTCCTAATGAGAAAATTACATATCCAGGATGACGTTGATCTGTATAAATATGACCGCGGCAGGTCTCTGCTGCAACAACATCAACATAGCGAGCGCCTGTTATTAACCACTGTAGTTGCTTTAGTACAGGTGTTTTATCTAAAACGGTAGCTTCTTCTGGAGAAATCATTTCTGAATGCACACCGCAAAGAGTTGGTTGCATAGAACCTGTTGGAATTTTAAATGGCTGGAAAAAATATGCACGAAATGCCATTGCTACACCAAATGCAACAAGCAATGTATCTAGTACTGCATACATAGGATGCTTTAAGGAAGGTGGTGTCAGCTCATTAACAAGTTTTGAAAGAGTCTCTACATCAGCTTTAATTTCATCTAGCTGCTCTTCTGACAAAGCTACTTTCAAAAGACCTAACTTCTTAGCTTGTCTTTTGATTTTCTTCTGCAACAATACTACACTAGCTACTGTTCCATTAGGAAGTAAATCGCCATGCATTTGCACTAAACGATCTGCATCACTGCAGATTGATTTTATTTGCTTACGTAGCTTAGCAGCAGCTACTTTTTTCTTCAAAAATTCCATAATTTTACTATTCTTTATCTAATTGATTTTCCTTAGAAGAACTTTCTTTTGCTACATCCTTTATCTCTTGAGCAAGCTCCTCTTTTCGTAATGAATCAAATGATGACTTAACTGCCATTGTTAAAGGGACTGCTAAAAGCATACCAACTGGGCCCAAAGTCCATCCCCAAACAAGTACAGCAATTAAAACAACAACAGGAGAAATACCAAATCCTTTACCCATAAATTTTGGCTCAAGAATATTTCCTAATACTTGATTTACCACAAGATACAAGAAAATAACATATACAACAATTCCTGAATCTCCGCTATTTATGGATGCAAGTATAACTGCTGGAATTGTAGCGAGAATAGAACCAAACACTGGCACAAAATTAAGAATAAAAGCAAGAAGTCCTAATGCTTCTGCTGATGGCACTCCTAATAATTTTAAGCCTAGATAAATAAAGAAACCAGTAGCTGCACTAATAATTGTTTTTATTCCCATATAATGGCGAATATCCAGTACCATTCGAAGCATTCTATCGTAAACATCTTTATCAACCCAACGAATGCTACGAACCTTTCTAGGCAAGGAATTTAACTCGCAAAGAATAAAAGAAACTACGATTAGCACTACAATAATTTGTTGTAGCATTGACACCATTAGAGGTGTTACGCCTTTAACTACAGGCATTATTTGATCCAAACCAAATGTAGCAATATAATCAATAACCTTTTCTGGAACATAAACATCATGATTACTTAGCCAAGTTGTAACATCACGTACAATTTGAATAAATTGAGTATAGTAATCAGGTACTTTATCTGCAAATTTCTGAATTGTTTGTGTAATAAAGCTAATGATACCAAAAAGCGTAAAGCATACCATTGATACGATAAGAGTAATTAAGGCCAACCAATTTGGGAAGCGTAATCTTCTCAACCAATAGTAGATAGGAGAAATAATAACAGCGATAAAAATTATTATCAGGATTTGAGTTATTAATGCAGAGGCATATTTCAGACCAAGCATAATAATTGCGATAGAAGCAATTTTTAGAAGCCAATCATTAATTTTAGACATAGATTCTCCTGGACAAATTACATTGGAGCAAAATATTTGTTTATACCATTAGATTTATATGATTATATATTATCATATATTCAGAGATAACACAACAAAACAACGATTTTGTATAAATAAAAAAAATGCTCTGCCTCGCTTGTGCGAACAGAGCATTTTTCTAATTTAAAGTAAGCTAAAGCTTATTCAGCTGCGTTTTCGATAACGCTAACTACACGGCCTTCTTTCTCGAACTTAACTACACCAGCAACAACTGTGAATAGTGTATCGTCACGACCACGCTCTACATTCTTACCAGGGTGGAACTTTGTACCACGCTGACGAACTAGAACCTCACCAGCCTTAACTGTCTGACCGCCATAACGCTTTACGCCAAGTCTCTGGCCTGGGCTGTTACGTCCATTAATACCTGTCTTTTTACGTGCCATTTTGAAACTCCGTTTCTTTTATAAATGATTAAGCAATTGACTTAACCGTAGCACGTGTCATTTCCTGACGATGGCCAACCTTGCGATGATAGCCCTTGCGGCGCTTCTTCTTAAAGTTAACAACCTTCTTTCCACGATAGTGCTCGACTACGTTAAGAACTACAACAGCACCATCAACTAGTGGTGTGCCTACCTTCAACTGGGCGCCATCAGAAACAGCCAATACTGTCTTGATTTCAACGTCCTTACCAGCCTCTTCCTTGAGGCGTTCAATTTCTATTGTCTGACCAACTTCAACGCGATACTGCTTTCCGCCGGTTTCTATTACTGCATATGCTTCCATGAGGGTCTTCCTCTACTTTTCAAGTGGTTAATGAGCGCATAATTTAACAAATTTTGATAGGCTTTGTCAACACCTAATTTAAATTTATCAAATTTTTACTCTGACATTTATGTGACAGGTATAAATCACCCATCACTACTCCTATAGATAGTTTTTAATTTTTTCGACTACAGCCTCTGCCGTAAAGCCAAACTTTTGCTCTAGCACCTTATATGGAGCTGAAGCACCAAAATGATCTATTGTTATTGCTAAGCCGGCCTTACCAATATATCTTTCCCAACCAAAGGATGAAGCAGCCTCAATTACGATGCGCTTTGTACAAGCCTTTGGAAGAACTGATTCTTGATAAGCTTCGCTTTGCTTTTCAAACAATTCCCATGATGGCATGTTGACCACACGGACATTTTTGCCTACTGACTTGAGCTGCTCAAAAGCCTTTAGGGCTAACTGGACTTCGGAACCAGTTGCAATGATTATTGCATCAGGCTGCTTACCTTCCTCTGTCTGAGCAAGTGTGTAAGCACCCTTTTCGAGCATTTCTGGAGCTGGATAGATGGAGCGATCTAATGGCTCAAGATTTTGGCGTGTTACAAGGATTGCTGTTGGCCCCGTAGTGTTACGAAGTGCAGCAAGCCATGCCTGTGCTGTCTCTGTAGGATCAGCTGGGCGGATTACCACAGTATTAGGCATTGCCCTGAGGGAAGACAATTGCTCAATTGGCTCGTGGGTCGCACCATCCTCACCTACATAGAATGAGTCGTGTGAAAATAGATAAATTGCAGGTAGCTTAGAAATTGCAGCTACGCGCATTGCTGGGCGAACATAGTCAGCGAATACAAAGAAGGTTGCGCTATAAACATAGAAGCCGCCATAAGCAATCATTCCATTTTGAATTGCTGCCATAGCTAGCTCGCGCACACCAAAGTGTATGTTGCGTCCAGAAAAATCATTTGCTGAAATTGCAGAAGAGGAATCAATCCATGTTTTATTACTTGGAGCAAGGTCAGCTGAACCACCAATAAATGTTGGTATTGCTGCTGCCAATGCTTGGATTACATTACCTGAAGAAGCACGTGTAGCTACTGCCTTTTCAAATGTTGGTAAAGCAATCTGCTCTGGAATTGAATAATTGCCCTTTAGAGCATCAATCAAATACTGCTCTTCTGCTGTAAATGTTTGTGAATCAAGATTGCGCTCCCATGCCTTTGCTGCACGTGTAATTGCAACTGCCTTACGGCGTGTAAGTGCATAAGCCTCCTCTGACACCCAAAAATCCTCTGCTGGGATACCAAGTGCTTGCTTAGTAAGAGCTACTTCCTCTGCTCCAAGTGGCTCACCATGTACCTTTGGAGAGCCTGCCTTATTTGGGCTGCCTTTACCAATTGTTGTTTTGCAAACAATCAGCACTGGCTTATCTGCTACCTTGCGAGCGCGACGAATTGTGGAATTAATCTGCTCGTAATCATGGCCATCAATTTGGAATACGCGCCAGCCATAAGCCTTAAAGCGAGCTGCTGTATCATCTGTAAAGGTGCAATCTGTATTGCCTTCAATTGAAATTTTGTTACTATCGTAGAATGCGATCAGCTTATTGAGCTTTAGGTTTCCTGCAAGAGAGGCTGCCTCGTGGCTGATGCCTTCCATCATATCACCATCGCCCATGAAAACATATGTGTAGTTGTCAATTATTGTGCGATCTGAATTATTTAGGCGAGCAGCTGCCATGCGCTCTGAAATTGCCAAACCTACAGCATTTGCAAAACCTTGGCCTAATGGACCTGTTGTTACTTCAACACCATCTGTCTCTCCTAGCTCTGGGTGACCTGGTGTAACTGAGCCATACTGACGGAAATTCTTTAAATCATCCAATGTTACTTTGTAACCAAAAAGATGAAGCAAGCTATAAAGCATTGCAGAACCATGACCACCGGAAAGAACAAAGCGATCACGATTTACCCACTTACTTACTTTTGGTGTAACATTCAAATACTGCAACCAAAGTACAGAAGCAACATCTGCCATACCCAGTGGCAAACCAGGATGGCCAGAATTTGCCTTCTGAATTGCATCAATTGATAAGCCACGAACTATATTGGCTATCGTTTTAAAATCATTTGAGTTAAATCTTGCCATTTCAAAACCCTTTTTCTTATAGTGTATTGAAGTTAAACAGATTAAAATTACTTAATTTTGTACCCAGCCTGTTGGCGGCGCTGACGGCGCTTTTTCATCGCTGACATTGAAGTCTCACCTGTAGGAACAGGCTTACGACTTGCTGGCTTCTTTGCAGCAGACTTTTGCTTTGAAGAATTCTTTTGCTGTTCAGCCTCTGCCTTGCTTCCACTGCGTGCACGGAATTGAATGTACACGATTACGCCTTCAAGACCAAACTTCTCACGCAAGCTGTTCACCAAATAAGACTTGTAGCTGGCAGGTACACGCTTTGGATCATTTACAAATACGCGAATACCAATTGGGTTCTTACCTACCTGAACGCAATAGTACATACGCATACGCTTACCATCCTTAGAAGGAGGAGGTGTGCGATTGTATGCCTCCTCCATTACGCGGTTAAGAATACCGGTAGGAAGAGTAGCCATGCTCTGTGAAGCAACATAGTCAATTGCACCAATTACGCTGTTAACATTAAAGCCTGATTTTGCAGACATAAATACAACTGGGCAGTATGCCATAAATGGCAGACCCTGCCACAAGGTTTGAGAATATTCCTTCTCTTTAACTGTGGACAGATCCCATTTATTAACTACAACTACGCAGCCCTTACCCTGCTCTACAATTTCGCTGGCAAGCTGCTTATCAAGCAAACCAACACCGCGCTCAACATCAATCATGAGCACAACAATATCAGCGCGCTCAATGCTCTCCTGCATACGATAGCGGCTATAACGCTCAACAGCTGTATCTACGCGTGCTTCACGGCGTGAACCTGCAGTATCAATCAATGTATAGCGGCGACCCTCCACAGCAAATGGAACATCAATACTGTCACGGGTGGTACCAGGAATATCAGAAACTAGCACGCGCTCTGCATGCAAAAGCTTATTAACAAAAGAAGATTTACCAGCATTTGGTCGGCCAACAATTGCTACGCAAAGACCATCATCCTTCTTTGCTTCTTCCTCAGAAACAACAGGAAAATCCTTAGTAAGATTATCCATCAGCTTTGCAAAGCCACGACCATGCAATGCTGAGATTGGATATACAGGGAAGCCTAGCTGAGTAAAATCAGCATCGCCCAAATCAAATTCTTCTGTATCAGCTTTATTTGCTGCTACGTAAACTGTAATTCCTGAGCGATAAAGTATGCCTGCAACCTCCTTATCCATAGGAGTAATACCCTGCTGGATATCTACAACAAAAATTGCTATTTTTGCATCTTTAAGAGCAGCCTCTGCCTGAACACGAATACCAGCATCAATTTTATCATGAATTGTTTCATTATCAACATTCATGATACCTCCGGTATCGATCAGGGTAAAGCGCTTATCCTGCCATGAAACCTCGCGCATTAGGCGGTCACGTGTAACACCTGCCTCGCAATGCACGATAGCAATGCGCTTACCTGCTATGCGATTAAACACAGCAGATTTACCCACATTAGGGCGTCCTACGATTGCCACGACTGGCAGTTCTTTTACTTGATTTTCTTCTGTCATAAATTCTTTAGTTTTTTAGCTGGCTATACCAGCAATACCGCCTGCTATAAAATTAAGCAGTCAGAGTTGCAGCTGCTTTGCGAAGGCGAGCAACTGTACGCTCCTTACCTACAAGCACTAGTAACTCAAACAAGCCAGGTCCCTCTGTAATACCGGACACTGCCACGCGAATTGGATGAACCACAGGGCCCATACCACCTAGTTCCTCGCTCTTTGCACGAACGATTGCTTCTGTAGCTTCCTCTGTGAAATCCTCAAGAGCCTCAAAGCGATTTGCCATTTCCTCCAATAGCTCGCGTACACCAGGCTGCTTCAAGCGCTTTGTTACTGCTGCCTCATCAAAAGGATATTCCTCTGTGAAGAAGTAAATGCAGTTACCAGGAAGCTCTGTATAAACCTTTGTACGTGGTTGAACTGGGCCAATCACTGCATCAAGAGAGCCATTTAGAGGCTGCTCTGGAAGACCTGCTGCCTTTAGGCGAGCAACTAGCTCTGCCTTGAACTGCTCCTTTGGCTGCTTTGCAATATATTCGCCATTCATCCAGCGAAGCTTCTTCATATCAAAACGAGATGGGCTTGACTTACAACGCTCCAAAGAGAATGCCTCAATCATTTCCTCACGAGTCATTACCTCACGATCATCGCCAGGAGCCCAACCAAGCAGAAGCAAGAAATTAAATAGTGTCTCAGGAAGATAGCCCTGCTCTCTGAATTCACCAACAAATGCGGCACCATCGCGCTTTGAATATGGCTTACCCATATTGTTTACAATCATTGGCAAGTGAGCATACTGAGGTGGTGTATAGCCTAATGCCTTAAATAGCTCAATGTGTTTGAAGGTATTTTCCACATGGTCATCACCACGAATTACCAAAGTAATGTTTTGAAGCATATCGTCAACAACATTTGCCAAGTGGAATACAGGAGAACCATCAGAACGAACGATAACAAAATCCTGAGTATCTTCTGCCTTTTTCTTCATGCGACCCTTAACAAGGTCCTCAAACTCAATGCGGCCTTCCTTTGGCATACGAAATACAATACAGCCAGCCTTAGGACCTTCTGTCTCTTTGTATGCATAGCCTTCAGCAAGAAGCTTTTCTGCTGCTTCAAGGTGCTTCTGAACATTATGAGTCTGATAAACTACTGGCTCATCAAAGTCCAGACCTAGCCACTCCATGCACTCAAGAAGTGTCTGAATAGCCTCTGGAGTTGAACGCTCTAAGTCAGTATCTTCTACGCGTAGAAGGAATTTGCCGCCTACATGGCGAGCATATAGCCAGTTAAAAATTGCTGCTCTGATATTACCAATATGCACCTTACCAGTTGGGGATGGTGCGAAACGAACGCGTACCTGTTCCATAAAAATTCTCTTTTATTTATAAAATTTACATTTTGCCACTAAAAATCAAGTGCTTAATTATACAAAATGCCGTATTTTTTTTCAACAGAAATCACACAACGGCACATCTAAAACAGCGAAACTAAATAGGCAATGCAATTTGCATGACGCATTAGATGCACGTGTCGCCAATATTCGCACTTCTCGCCACCACGCAAGCCCTGCGTCCTCCGCGTCCCTGCGGGAAAAAATCACAACTCACTCATCGCCCTCAATCGTTGCTCAAACATATAATCATTGAAATCCATATCATACGAATATGTGCAACCTATACGAACTATCATATTCTTTTCTTTCTCTTTTTGCGTAACTGCTTATCCTAAAGCAAATTCCATGCCAAAAGAAAAACAGGCTGAAAACGTATCGTCTTCAGCCCGTTCACTGGTCAGATTTTTATCAACTGTTCAGATTTTAACCTCCCGCAGAGACGCAGAGGCGCAGAGATTTTGAGAACATTACCTTTTACAACAGGCAAATATCACAATCCACAATCTCTCCGCCGCCTGCGGCACGATCCCACAGACGACCGAGGTGTAGATATCGCGATTCGAGAGGAAGGTGGTCATAAATCCGCAGTCTCATAGCTTTCTTTCAATTCCGCTTTCATACATGAAATTAAGTCATCGTCAAAACCTCATATTCAGAATTGTGAGACCTTGCATAAACGCACATCTATTTCTAAAGAGCCATTCCAATTTTAGACAAAACATTTTCAGCGATTAATCCACACTCCTCCTCGTCATCCGTCCAAAGGGAGTATTTCCCATCATTCATTGCCTTCAAACGATACGTATGGCCGTTCTTGGAGAAATCAATGCTATTGGTTTCAGGCTCTGGCTGAATTGAATCATGGAAACATCTAGTGCCTTCCGCTACTTTCTCATAAACATAAGCAAGCAACAACTCATAGCTGCGACTGTTCTCTGTCTTGCCCCGCGCAAGAAAGTAGTGCCCGGAAGCGCTTGAAACAACTCCCCAATAGGCGTAGTCGCGCATAAAAAGTTGTGGCATGGAAATCATAAATCTACGCCAATCGGTGACGGCTGATTTTCCTTCCACTATAACGGCATCACAAACCGCTATTATATTAATCTCCTCTTGCTTCTCCCTGCGCCAAAAATCAATAAAGGCCTTAATCCCAGGTGCGTAACATCCGTCTATCTCATCTCTGAGATACCTCTTCCAAGAATAGAATCTTTCCGCAGGCGGGACAATGCCGAAAGATTTATGTTTTCCGAATCGATAGTCGGAAATCGTCAACATAGCCGCATAAAATTTGCATCTCTGCGATTCTTCAATTCCATCCGAGAAAAGAGCTGTAATGCCACGTAGGCATTTTGTGTACGCCGAGAATTCCGCTTTGTTACACACCCCATCATTTTTTGACCAGCAAAGGAGGCATCCAATTTGTCCGCGAAGATATGCGTCGGTTTCAGCCTCCCTCATCAAATTTGCCCACTCTGTATCTGCACAGCGAAGTTTGGCCTTAGCAGATTCCTCTTCGATTCTCGCACGCTCAAAGCCTGGCACATTCTTGATTGTGCCCAGAAACTCGTCCATTCTCATTTCGCATTTTTCGAATTCCTCCATCCAGCGGTCAATCTGTGTCATTGCCGTGATAACCTTGCCGACATCGTCAAACCTGTCGTTGCAATTTTCAATTATCGTACAGTTCCTGAGAAATCTTCCCCAAGACTTGAAATCTTCGAGCCTGACGTTTTCGCCATCGGCATTGCCGTTGACAGCCATTGTACGCAACGGAAATTTTCTCAGAAATGCCAACACACCATAAAATCCGAGTCTTTCGGGATAAGTGAATGAATCCTGGAGGTAAAGATCAAGAAGGTTTCTAGAACCTGTTGAATCCCAACCGTATTCAGGATCAAGATATTTCGTGAAATCAAACCATTGGCGATCCTGCTCTACCTCGGTGAAACCTATCAACGACTGCATGTCGTTGTACAGTTGCAGAAAATCAATGTACAAATATCTCGCAGCCGTGGAATGGCGCGCACGCCACGCCTCTGCCGTGTAGCGTGGAACTAACAACTCTAGCGTTCGCTCATCGCGAGAATTGGCAACCTCTGCGAGTTGCGGGCACACATTCTGTCTTGCAAACTGGATTGAAATCAGTCGCAGCAAAAGACGCATATATCGATCTTCAACTTCGGCGACATCCACCTCGCCGTTTTCACGGATACCCCGCTGTCCCCAGAAGTAATCAATCCAATCGTTGTCGACAATCCGCTTCCATTCTTCTTCAAATGCGGCAGTTCCTTTTTCATCGGCACCCATAGCATTTTGCTGGCGCAATTCCTCTTCGAGCGTTGACTTCAAGATATCGAAAGCCGAAAGTTGCAGCCCTCTCGCATTCATTTTCACGTAGAGCTCGTCGCCTTGGGAAAACTTATTGAGATCGAGCCAGTGAAACGTTATGCAGGAAAGTGCATCATAGCGACTGGTGTCGTAAGTATAGCCGGATTCCTTCAGCAAAGCAAACACTTCATCGATAACCACCAGCATTGAAATAACGGTAGCGTCTTTCCGCCAAGCCCACTTGAACCAGTCTTTCCTGCATAGTACTTCCGAGACCTGAAGGCTCTTCGCATTTGCCTCATGGTGCAATACGCATGCAACATGCTTAACAATTTCATTGCAGAACTCTTCCGCAGAGATGCGCGTTTCATACGTGAATCTCGATAATCCATCCAAACCGATTAAATCTTTCTTATCGGCAGGCGAAAATATCCAGTGTAGTATGAATAGCGTTGTGAGACGTTGCTGGCCATCTAGAGGCTCGAACGCGTCATTGCGGTCGTAGCCATAGATGAAATCGAGATGCAGCGGACGCTGTCCGTTGGAATATACCGAATCGAGAAGATCGTTAAGAAACGCCCTGCGGATGTCACGGATCTTCGGTTTCCTACGCCCCTCGGCATAATCGCGTTGTATCTGCGGTATCCGGATCTTACTCGTCTTAAGCAAATCGAGAAACGTCATATTGATCTGCTCGCTCACTTTGCACCTCCATTCAAATAAATGTTGAGCCGCTTATGCAGTTCTTTCTTATAGCACATCATGTCGCTTGTATGCCAACGAACGGCATCCATGGCGGATGCAGTGCCCCCCGAAAAGTATTTGAGAAAGACATTTTTCGTCCCTAGAGGAACGAAAAGTCCATTACGGTCCCGTTCGATTACGCAGTCTCTTTTGTACGGAAATGGCGCATTGCCATATCCGCGATTCGTACCGCTGTCAAGAAGGACGAGATTGCCAAGCGAATCTTTGTCGGACGCATCTTGGTCGAAACCAGTTCCACGCGAATAGTATTCGGAAACCTTTCCATATAAATCGAGGAAAGCATCCCCGGAATCCCTCCGATCGCGTGTCATGGCTTCAATCAGTGACTGAGATTCCAAAAAGAGTTCTTTAGCGTCTTTCGATGATTCCGCTGATAGCGATTGTGCAACGCATTCAAGCCATTTTATCTTATCATCGATATCCTGCATTGTATTTGTCGTCTGAGAATCAACATGTTCGATATCCCAATTCTCCTCCCTGTAAGCTGCGAAGTCGAAGCGAAGCCCAGAAGTGCGATAAAGATCTACATTGAACAGGAGAAGTATTTTGCGGACGCTGTTGGAATCTTCGTATGTGACCGTTTCTATATCTGCCACATGTTTCAAGACGCCTGATATCAGACCTCGCAAAACACAATAGGTTTGTTCCTCGTCCCAATCATCGGCATCCTTTTTGGCTTTTTCAATCGCCGAGTGAATATCCGATGGACTTTTACCATTTGCAACAAGGTATCCGACATAGTTATATATGTTAGTGTCTTCATACCAGTGGACAAGCATATCAAAAATACCCTTGACGCGATTCCACAATTCCAGAAACGCTCCCCCACCGTCAGCTTCGTCAAAGCATTGCTGAAACCATCTGTAAGATCCATCGGTACCAGGTTTCTCGCCTGACACAAAATCAAAGAGAAGGTCCATCCGAGTTAGGGGATCTGCGGACTTGTCGCTTATGAAACACCAAAATCCGTCATCAGAGAATCGACACTCCATAGCATCCCAAATCATAGAAATCTTCAAACTCTCGGACTCCCAACGTTCTTCAGTCTTCTTGCAGGCAAGTATAAATAGAGCCTTGATAAGTTCAGACGAAGTAAGTCCTATTTTTCCCTTATTCAGGCGGTTAAAAACTTTTATCGCCTCAACTCTTTCATCCGATTCAGCAACAACGGTTTTATCAAAGGGAGGAACTACATACCATATAAACTGCACTTTCCGATCGCTGTCACTATCAAACAAGGCACATTCAAACTGCCCAAATGCCTTCGGATATTTTTCTGAAACAACCTCCATCCACTCCCTGATCAAATTGTTGGCTTTATGAAGATGATAGCTGTCTATGTCATTTTGAGGATCAAGGCGGTCAAGATCAAGATTCTTGCGTGCTGCATATTTTATCACATAAAGCCTATTCATGACCCTTTCCGCCTTCTTTGGCGATAGATATGGAATGAGATTTTTCAATACAAGCAGCATTGTCGTCAATCGCTGCTGCCCATCCAACACTTCCCATTCTCCATTTTCCAAATTTCGAACCACAACAGGCTGTAAAAAATATGACACGGCTGCCGTGGCACGGACAAAGGACAACATGTCATCAAGAAGGTCCTTTACTTGTTTGTCACCCCACCGATAGCCACGCTGAAATGATGGTATCAGAAAACGATGGTTTCCGTCCAAGAATTCCGCAACAGCCTTCGGTCTTAATGTATCAACCTGGCGCCCCCCCGCCATTTCAACTGTTCTTTCTTCTGTCATTTCCAAAATCTCCTTTTTTTATTCTCTACAAGAGAAAATCACAACACCCCCATCGCCCTCAATCGTTGCTCAAACATATAATCATTAAAATCCATATCATACGAATATGTGCAACCTATACGAACTATCCATATTCTTTCATTTCTTTATAATGCGATTATATCAAAAATCCACATTATTATCAACAGATAATCGTAGCTCCAATCCCCATGGAGCGTTTTTTGCCATCGCCGGTCAGAATCCAATTCGCACAGAGGTGCTCTTTTTCAACGAAGTCTCCTTTTCGAGTCCACCTCCATTCTGAAGAAGGCGAAGTCCATCTCCTTTGACGAATGATGCGGACTTGTCATGCATTCGCGCATCCGCGCGGCAAGGCCGGGATACCGCATTTGAACTTCGTGGTAGATGCGCTCTATCGTCGAGCCAACACGTTCGCACTGCCCCGCCTCGTCGATTCCAATGCGCAGCATCTCGTTCCTGAAAAGTCGCAGCTCCTGTTTGAAAAGCCAACCATCACTCATGTTGTTCTTGAATCTTTGCATCTGGGTTTTCTCCTATTTCTGTTCCACATGCCTATCTATCAGCAACATCCGTGCCAAAACAAAAACAGGCTGAAAACAAAGGTTTTCAGCCTACGCGCCGTTCAATTTTTTACCACATGTTCAATTTTATACCACAAAGACAAGATATCTCCGTTTTAGAAGTGTTAAATTAGAAGAGCAAGCAAAAAGTTACCTTAAGATTATAGGATTTTACAATTATTGTTGAGTATTTGCGTTCTCTCGGTAATTATTTGGTAGCTACACTGCTTATACCTGAAATAAGCCTAGACCAAGCAGACATAAATCGCTTTACAAACTTTCTCTCTAAGCTTAATTTTTCAAAATGTACACACGCTGGTCCATTCTCACTCTTACATGGATTATTGCTGTTGTGTAGGAGCACACAAAAACAACAATCGTAAAACTATTTTGCCCGCAGCTTAAGCATGCGGGCAAAAAAAATGGCAGATAACCCCTGTTCCTATACAATGCACCACTTTTGAGGGGCATGGTGCACCCATTCCCTTAATAGCCCTATGCTTTTAAGGGAATGGGTGCAATTTTAAGGGGATTTATCACTTGAGCCTGAAATAGGTGGTATTTTTGCCGTTGCCCTCACGCGCAAGATCCCCCTCGGCAACGAGCTTACGAAGTGCGCCCTCTACCGAGCTGATACTGAGGGACGGACAAAGCTCCATGACGTCCTGCTTCTTGAAGCGACCGACCTTATTCATCGTGGCGCGTCTCACCATTTCAAGAGAGGAAAGCTTGGTTTCCACAAGTGCAAAGCGGTCTTCAAAATCACGGTACGCGGAAAGGATCGTACCGAGCAGATATTTGATGAACGGTACGGTATCCGCTTCTCCCTCGTGCCAGCCTTGCTGCGACTGCCCTAGGGCATCGTAATACAGATCTTTGTTCTTTGCTATCTTGGCTTCCAAGGAGATATACTTCCCAACGTAGAATCCGTTTCGGTAAAGGAGGAGCGTGGTGAGCAGACGGCTCATTCTGCCGTTGCCATCATTGAACGGATGGATGCAAAGAAAATCGTGTATAAAGGTAGGAATGGCAATGAGAGGCTCAAGCTCCATATTGCCGATCACACGGTTATATTCGTTACAAATGGCTTCAAGTGCCTCTGGTGTCTCAAAGGGGTCGAGAGGTGTAAACAGCGTTTCAGTATGTCCGTCGGGATAGGTTGCGCTGATATAATTCTGTACGCTCTTAGTTCTGCCTGCCACGGGATTGTTCATATGGCTGTAGAGGATCTTGTGAAGATGAAGGATATAGTTCGGTGTCAAGGGGATGGCATCAAAGCTTTCGTGAATGATATTCAAAACGTCTCGGTACCCGGCAATCTCCTGCTCTTCGCGGTTTCTCGGTGTGGACTTCTCACCCATCAGCTGACGAATACGGGTGCTCGTGGTCACGATGCCCTCAATGGCGTTGGACGCTTCGGTGCTTTGTACCTTTGCAATCTCAACAAGCTTTTCAAGCTCCTCAGGGCGTTGCTTCAAATATAATTCTTGTTTTCCGGCTTCCTTGTAAATTGCGGCAATCAAGCCGAGCAACTCGGAATCCCATTTGTTTTCACTGATTTTCGTATAATTAAAGGTTCTCATTTTATCACCTCCAAACAATTCCCTTAAATTATAGCACAAATCAAGGGGATTGTCAACATCTCAAGGGAACATTCCCTTATTATTTTACTCAAATTAAGGGAATTTATTCATTTTTGAGGAAATAATACGATAGTATCATATTTTAGCGTTAAGAGGAATTCTCTACAAAGGACAATGGGGACAGAACAGACAAACGGCAAGGCTGCCCCTGACGTCTGTGGTATAAGGTTGTTTATTGCCGTTCCAATTCGGTGAAGACCTCAATGGCAATCCGCATCCCAAGCCGACATCGGTCGCTTCATAAGCCTGCTCTCAAGAATAGATTTTACCAAATGTACACATGCTGGTCCATTCTCACTCTTACATGGATTATTGCTGTTGTGTAAGAGCACACAAAAACAACAATCGTAAAACTATTTTGCCCGCAGCTTAAGCATGCGGGCAAAAAAAAATGGTCGGAGAGGCGGGATTCGAACCCACGACAGCCAGTTCCCAAAACTGGTGCGCTACCAGACTGCGCTACTCTCCGACTTGTTTCGTAAAATATGCGCATAATGATACAGTATTCTGAACCAAAATGCAAGCACTTTTTTAATTTTTTTTAATTTAATTTTTTCTTGTGATTTGCGAAAGTAAATGCACCAGTTTTGGTGCATTTAGTCGCACGACAGGGATATGAGAGACCAAAATTTCTATAAATTATGGTTTTTATAAAAAAACACAAAGTTTTCATAGA
>JAFPBK010000028.1 GCA_017424105.1 Kiritimatiellia bacterium
GTTGCGCAATGGTGCGTTTACTTTCGCAATCTACAATTTAATTTTTTCTTAATTGCTAAAGCCGATAAAATCAATGAGATACACCCACCATAAATTGGCAAAAAAGAAGGCAATGAAGGAATTATTGCAGAAATTAATCCACAAAAGCCACCAATTCCTGCAGCTAAAAGCCACATTCCTGAGCGCACCCTGCCACGAGATTGAGCAAATAATGCTACTGCTAATGGAATTGCTATACCTGGCGTATAGATGCTGTAAGAAAGAAGCAATAATTCAATAATACCATAATCTAAAAAAGCAAGCGACATTGCCACAAGTCCTATTGCCAATACTGTAAATCGCATTGAGCGCACACTGCCACAATTCAGAATATCGCGATTCACGATTACAGCACAGTTAATTAAGCAAGTATTTGCTGAAGAAAGCAAAACTGAAATCAGCCCAAGAGAAAAAAGTAATTTTAAAGGCAATGGGAGCAATGTGCTGATGTGAATCAAAGGGTTATCATTAGAAGAAGGGAATTTTGATGCGTCCCATAACCCAATAAATGTAATTATTATTCCAAGAACAAGAATTGTCACTGCAGCAAGAACAGTAGCGAGCTTTGCATGCTTCGGTGTGCGCGCGATAAAGCTTCTTGAAACAACATCTGGTCCAAGAAAGAATGCTCCGCCTGCAGCAAAAAGCATCAGTACCAGCTTTTCCCAACCAAAGTTTGAATTAAGAAGCTCAAATTGTGGCAGAGTCTGATTAGGTGAATCTACTCCTGTAACACCTCCAAATGCAATTGCTATTGTTACTGCAATAAAAGCGGCAATAATTATCATTGCCTGGAGCTTATCGGTACGCACAACAGATAATTGCCCTCCGCACATTGTATAGCAAATTGTAATCGCACCCGCAATAATAACCCCCGACTCTCGTGAGAGCCATTCCAATGAAAACAATTTTATAAATTCATAGCCAATATAAAATTGTGCCGCAACAATTCCAACCCATGCAATTGCAATGATAGAGCCTGCGATTTTTTTTGCACTAGAAGAAACCAATTTCTCAGCGAGTTCAGGAAGTGAGCATGGCTTAAATTTTGCAATGCGCGAGGTTAAAAATGCAGCTTGCAAAAGCAATCCGACAGCACCTGCCGCAAGCCACCAAAATGCCGGCCAACCAATATTTTTTGCTGACTCTGCCACACCAATAGTTGCTGACGCACCAATAATCGTTGCAACAAGTGATGCATATACACCAAACACACCTTGATTACGCCCAGCAACAACAAAATCTGCGGCTGTAGGTTTTCGCAGAAAATCGCGAACGCAAATAAAAGCAAGAATGATGATGTATACTAAAAATATGGTCATAGACTAGTACAAGCTAACGCCAAACTTCTCCAATATTTAGGAAAGGATTGCTGCTGATTTAAATGCCTCTAAATCAGAGAACGAAGGTGTTGCTGATTGAGGAATTGAAGCCGCTGTCTGCTCAGCAATCCAACTATCAATCAACTTACGTGCAAGAGAATCCTTGCGTGGGAGCTCAGGTAAATTATCAATCGTAAAGAATTGAGCATCTGTCAGCTCAGAATCCTGAAGCGTAATATCTCCATTTATAGACTCAGCAGTAAATCCCAGCATCAAGCTATTTGGATATGGCCAAATTTGGCTGCCAAAATATTTCAAATTTTTCAGCTTCAAACCTGTCTCTTCGTAAGCCTCGCGAACAACACACTCCTCAAGGCTCTCGCCAAGCTCTACAAAGCCAGCAACAAGTCCATAGAATGATCCGCGGAAATTCTTTGCACGGACAAGAAGTGCACTCTTCTTGCGTTTAATTAAAATAATAGCTGCAGGTGCAATAATTGTATATTGAGGTTTACCACAGGTGCAGCAACGCTTTGATGAAAATCCTGCAGGATCCATACGTCCTCCACACACAGGGCAACGCTGGGAATTCAAATCCCACAAAACCTTTTCCAAAGCAACAAGAGCTGGCTTATAGAACTTCTCAGGAAGAAGCTCATATGCATCTCGTAATCCAACTAAATCCGTTAGCTTTTCCTGACAACAAACTGCACGGGCAGGAACTCCATCAATCAAGCCCAAGCCAAATACAATCATACCCTCAGCTGGTGCAACTGGGCAAAACTCCTCACAAGGCAATTCTCCATTTGGCAAGAACAGCTTACCATCACAAATAATATACCAATAAATCTTTTTCATAAATGCAAAATTTTAAAACATATATATATCAACGCACTATATGAGAATATTATATCGGTCTCGCAGATTTTAAACGTTGATATGTTTCCATAATCAATTCTTCTGTCTCAGTCCATCCAATGCATGCATCTGTTACTGATACGCCATAACGAAGTTTAGACTTATCTGCTGTAATCGGCTGAGAACCAAACTCAAGATTACTCTCAAGCATGTAGCCACAAATTGATGTATTTCCATTCTCTATTTGGCTTAATATGCTATTAACTACAATTCTTTGACGCTCCGGCTTCTTTAATGAATTACCATGACTGCAATCAACAATGATGCGTTTTGGAAGATGTGCTGCCTCTAATGCTTCCTCGCATTCAAGAATAGAAACCTCATCATAATTTGGGCGCTTTCCACCGCGTAAGACAACATGCGCATAACGGTTACCTGTTGTACTGAAAACAGCAGGAAGGCCTTCATCTGTTACTCCCAAGAAATGATGCGAGCCAAGAGATGCACAAACACCATTTATTGCAGCACCAAGTGAACCATCTGTTGCATTTTTAAAACCAACTGGTGTAGAAATTCCACTGGCAATTTCACGATGTGTTTGCGCTTCTGCTGTGCGAGCGCCAATAGCAGACCAAGAAATTAAATCGCCAATATACTGAGGTGTCAAAGTATCAAGAATTTCTGTAGCAGCTGGGAGACCAAGTTCAGCCAAATCTAACAAAAATTTTCGAGCAATAATAATGCCCTCTTCCATACGAAAAGTATCATCCAAATATGGATCATTTATCAAGCCTTTCCATCCGAGTACAGAACGAGGCTTTTCAAAATAAACGCGCATAACAATCAGAAGCTTATCTGAAACCTTATCTGAAAGCACCTTGAGTCGTGAAGCATACTCCTTCGCTTCTTCAATATTATGTAGAGAGCAAGGCCCAGTAATAACAATAAAGCGATTGTCAATGCAATCCAAGATTCGTTCAATTGAAGCACGACCCTCTGCGACCATTTTCGTTGTAGCTTCTGTTTGAGGAAGAATGTCGCGTATTTGAGCAGGTGTCTTTAGTAAAAGAACATCATTAATATTGGTATTATCAATACCAGGAAGACGAATATTTTTTTCTTTAATCATAAACACACCTCTTATTTCACTTCGCTGGTAGGAGAAATATTTAATAGACCAAAATTATTAGCACTATTTTCACGAGAATTTATAGGCTTCTTATCATCAATTACAAACTCTAATGCTTTTGTTCTGCTAACATAAGTGCGAACATAAGGATTATTTAGAAACACATCAATATAATAATGACCATTTGTTAATAGTTTTTTAAGGCCTGGGAAACGAACAAGCATTGTTGCAGAACCATTAAGATTATTAACAGCAACATTTGTATTAACAAAATTTGCCTTTGCAATCATCTCGCTTGTATTGGTCTTAATAATATTTACAACTTCAACGGTAGAAACTAGTGCAGATGAAGAGATTTTATTTTCAATAATCAAATCATCACCTTCAAATGAAGCAGTCATTGAATCTATTTGAAGAGGATCCAGAGGAGCTACGATTGGGAATACGCCTGCACCTATAGCTGTCTCTCTCAAGTAATCATCAACAATTTGTTCTGATGGACCTTGCTTATAAACCTTACCATCTTTTAACCAAACACACTTATTACAAAGCTCGCGAACTGCATTCATATTGTGTGAAACAAAAATAATTGTTCGACCACCCTTTGCAATATCATTCATTTTTGAAAGACACTTCTTTTGAAATTCAGCATCACCAACAGCAAGCACCTCGTCAATGAGCAAAATTTCTGGTTCAAGGTGTGCTGCAACAGCAAAACCTAAGCGAACATACATACCAGAAGAGTATCTTCTTACAGGAGTATCAAGAAAATTTTCTATGCCTGAAAACTTAACAATCTCATCAAACTTTTCATCAATCTCATGCTTGTGCATTCCAAGAACAGCACCGGAAAGATAAATATTTTCTCGTCCTGTCAAATCAGGATGAAAGCCTGTTCCCACCTCGAGCAAAGAGCCAACGCGTCCATCAAGCATAGCCTTACCTGAGGTTGGTTCAGTAATACGTGTCAGCACCTTAAGAAGGGTTGATTTACCAGAACCATTTGTTCCTATTAGTCCAATAACATCACCTTGTTCAACGGTAAAAGAAACATTATCAAGAGCCTTAAATAAACCCTTCGCTCCTATACGACCTTCATCACCAATTTTAACAAAATCGTCTAATTTTCTACGAAATATTTTTTTTAGAAAATAATGAAATTCATCGCCAAAGGTTTTTCTATCTATTACACCTAGTCGATAATGCTTACTAATATTTTCTACTGAAATAACTGTTTTACCCATAATATTCAAAGCCAACCATTATTAATTAAATAACA
>JAFPBK010000029.1 GCA_017424105.1 Kiritimatiellia bacterium
ATTCACTGAGTAGAACACTGTGCCCTGTGGTAGTGAAATCTTCATCGGGAAGTTCTCCATCTTGTAGGTAAGGCAGTAGATAGGTGCATTGTACTCCTTGTATGCGTCGTAGTACTTGCCTTCTGTCACTTCTTCGAGGGTTGCTCCTACCATTTCTGCGTACATTGCAGACTCGCCGATGACATATAATTGCAACCACGAATCCAAGGTCGGGAATTATACCATTCCCAAGCCTTTTCTTTGGACCATCTATCCATAAATTCTCCACTCTGGTAATGCAAAAGCAAATGCATTACGTTTTTTGGGGGCACAATACTATTACTTTATGATAATTACCGATGGTTGAATATGATCAGGATCTCGCCACCAAACAGTTACCTGAGAACCCCAAACACCATATCCATCAAACTTCTCTGGAACAGTCATCGTACACTTCTCGAATGTATTTGTAGCTGCAAAATCTCTCCAAATATCACGCTGATGCCATGCCAAGTGGTTTGTGATTGTATTACTATAAAGATGGCCTGTCATTGGATTTTTTGTCATTCCTTTAGAAGGAAAGCTTTTCCAATATACATCACAATTTACATAACTATAGTCAAACCAATCTCCTCCTGCTGTTGTTTCCAAACAAGCAGAAAGAACCACATTTGTCAAATTAGGTGATCTGGCCAAGCAATTATTACCCATAGATTTAATTCCTAAGCCAATAAATGTATGAATAGATGTACCAGCTATACCTTTAAATGTAGAACATTTTTCTGGCCAAACAACTTTACCGACAATTCCTTTGCTATTAAAACATCCAGAACCAATCTCTTTTAATGTTGATGGCAAATATAATTCTCCTTCAATCGGGCAACCATTAAACACCTGATCACCCATCTTTTCCAAGCCATCATTCAATTTTAAATATTTTAAATTATAGCACCAACGGAATCTGTCATATCTCAATTCTTTTACCTTTGGAGGCATAATAAGAGTGGTCACACTTAGATTGTTCTGAAATATACCACCAAACTCCGTAATTTCATAGCCATCGGCAACTGGAACAGAAAAATCAAGTGTTACTGATAATGGGTTATCTATATTATTTCCGATTGATAAAGAAGTTCCCTTTGCAGTAACATTTGAAACAACATTTACAAAATTTGTAGAATCTTTCCAGGTCAAAGTTTTATCTGTGGAGTTATACACCCATAGATTATCCTCTGCAAAAGCTGCAGTAGAAAGCATTGAAAGCATAGCAAGGCAAATAGAAAACTTTTTCATATACATCCTCATAAAAGTATGGTTATCCAATATTTACATAATGTAAGAATAGCATAATACTACCCTAATCCGTCAAGTAAAATATAGATTTATCATGTCAAAAATTGCTGAATATAAGTATAATGTTTAAAAGTTGAGGTAAATATAAATTGTAGTTTAAAATTTCTTCATATTGATGTATAATTTATGGCTCATTTTTTGAGATATAAAAATTTTAATTTGATGAGTTTAAAATGTTAGAGAGTTTTTTTATTGTTGCTAAGCAAGTAATTGTCCTTTTTATTCTAATAAGCGTTGGATTTTCTTGTAATAAATTTAAGATTTTTAATGAGGAAACAATTCGTGGTATGACAAATATGATGTTATTTGTTGTAACACCATGTATTATTGTTGATTCATTTCAGCGTCCATTCAATTCAAACGATTTAGGATTACTTGGTATAGCATTATTTGTTGCTATTTTATATCATGCTCTAAATATACTTTTTGCTCACACCTGTGTTTATGAAGAAGAAGATAAAAGACAACGCGTTATGCGTTTTGGTTTAGTATTTTCTAATGCAGGATACATGGCATTCCCTCTACAAGAAGCAATTTTAGGCAAAGATGGTTTATTCTTTGGTGCCGTTATTATTGCTGTATTTAATGTATTGCTTTGGACATATGGCGTTTGGGAAATGTCGGGCTCCTTATTTCATACAAAAGAAAAGACATCTAAAGCTCGTCAACTTCTTTTAGCTGCTCGTGCAGGCTTCATCAATCCAGGCACAATTGGAGTAGTTGTTGGTTTAATCTTTTTCTTTAACAGCATCACACTGCCAGAAGTAATAGGTAAACCGGTCAGTTTTTTGGCAGCTCTAAACACACCACTTCCGATGATTATTATCGGTTTCTATTTAGCAAATGCAAAAATAGGAAAAGTATTTACTGATTTGCGAGCTTACAATATGATGTTTATCCGTCTTATTGTGGTGCCTGTTTTGCTCTTTGCATTGCTATATTTGATGGGTATACGCGACCATGTGTTGGTTGTAGCATTAGTAATTGCAGCGAGTGCACCAGCTGCTGCTGCAACAACAATGTTCTCTGCAAAGTTTGGGCAAGACACCTTGCATTCTGTTGCTGTGGTTTCTTATTCTACGCTAATATCAATGATTACAATGCCATTGGTTGTGGGATTAGCGTATTGGTTGACGAAGGCGTGATAAAACCCACCCGCTCCTATATCTTTAAGGTAAAAGCATAATACAAAAAAGGCGTGAACCGAAGCCCACGCCCTTTTTGTATAGATTTAAATCTGTAAATCTATTATAGACCCTGAAGGATAGTGATAACTACTGTTCCGTAGATATCCTCTGCAGAACAACCACGTGAAAGGTCATTAACTGGCTTTGCAACACCCTGAAGAACAGGACCATAAGCAGTTGCACCACCTAGGCGCTCTGTAATTTTGTAGCAAATATTACCTGCCTGAAGATCAGGGAAGATAAGAACATTTGCATTACCTGCAACTGAGCTGCCAGGAGCCTTTGACTGACCTACAGAAGGAACGATTGCAGCATCTGCCTGTAGCTCGCCATCAACATCTGCATCGATACCTAGCTCAGCAAAGCGAGCCTTTGTTAGCTCTGTTGCCTGCTGCATCTTTGATACTAGGTCATGCTTTGCACTGCCCTTTGATGAGAAGCTTAGGAATGCTAGCTTTGGCTTCTTGCCTAGAAGTGCCTTGTAGCTTGTTGCTGTTGCTAGAGCAATATCAACTAGCTCCTCAGCTGTTGGGCAAGGATTTACAGCGCAGTCAGCATAAAGAAGTGTTGTATCGCCAGCTGGAGTTGGCTCACGCAAATCCATGATAAAGCAAGAACTTGCTAGCTTGATGCCTTTTGCTGTGCCAACGCAGTGGAATGCAGAGCGAAGCATATCTGGTGTTGAAGCAATTGAGCCAGCAACGAAACCATCAACCAAGCCCTGATTCATCATCATATTACCGAAGTATAGACGATTTGTGCGAACAAGCTTTGTAGCATCCTCTTCTGTCATGCCCTTAGCTTTTCTTCTCTCATATAGAGCAGCTGCTAGCTGATCACCTAGAGGAGCTGTTGTGTAGTCGATAACCTCAACATTTAGACCATCTAGTGAAACACCTGCCTTCTCACTAGCTGCAGCCAACTCCTCAGGAGTAGCTAAAACTGTAAGCTTACAAATTTCATCCTTACCTAGTAGGTATGCTGCCTTAATAACGCGTGGGTCCATACCCTCAGGTAGAACGATGTGGCGATTTGCTGCCTTTGCCTTTGGCTTTACTGTTTCTAGAAAATTCATTTTTTACCTCTCTTAATGTACTTTGTACTAAATTACTTTGACATTACAACCTTTGTTTCCTTAGCAATCATTAGCTCCTCATCTGTTGGGATGATTAGAGCTGTAACCTTAGAACCAGGCTTAGAAATTGTGCAAGGACCACGTAGTGTTGCATTTAGCTCAGGATCAATTTCGCAACCAATTGCAGCAAACTGCTCAATTAGAGTTGCACGTGCAGCAGCAGAATTCTCACCGATACCACCTGTGAATACGATTGCATCAGCACCACCTAGAAGTGCATAGTAAGCACCTACGTAGAATACTAAGCGATGTGTCCACATATCAAGTGCTAGCTTAGCTGACTCAACGCCCTTCTCTGCATTTGATACGATATCGCGCATATCGTTAGAATTTACACCACCAACACCTAGAAGACCGCTCTTCTTGTTTAATAGGTTGTCAATCTCGTCTACTGACATACCTTCGCGGATTAGAGTGAATACTACAGCAGGGTCAAGATCACCAGAGCGTGTACCCATAACTACGCCAGCAAGAGGAGTTAGACCCATAGTTGTATCTAGCACCTTACCATACTTAACAGCTGCGATAGAAGAACCATTACCTAGGTGGCATGTGATAATCTTTAGGTCCTCTGGCTTCTTGCCAAGATACTCAGCAGTTGCTAGAGTTACAAAGTGGTGAGATGTACCATGGAAACCATACTTACGGATGCCATACTTCTGATAATATTCCTCAGGAATTGCATAGTGGCAAGCGCTCTTTGGCATTGTCTGGTGGAATGCTGTATCAAATACAGCAACATTTGGCAAGCCAGGGAAAATCTTTTCGCAAGCTTCAATACCGCCAATATTTGGTGGCATATGTAGAGGGCCTAGTGGAACAAGCTTCTTTAGCTGAGCCATAACATCTGCATCTACAAGAGTTGATGTCTTGAAGATTTCACCACCATGTAGTACGCGGTGACCAATTGCATCAACCTCGTCAAGGCTCTTAATTACGCCCTTAACTGGGTCTACAAGTGCTTCTGTAACAAGACGTAATGCAGCTGAGTGATCTGGAGCAGAAACTAGCTGCTCTTCCTTTGCACCATCGCCCTTACGATAAACCATATTTGCATTTTCTGCACCAATGCGCTCTACCAGACCAGAAGCAAGCTTTGTCTCTGTCTCAATATTGTAAAGTGTAAATTTTAGTGAGGATGAACCTGAGTTAATCACAAGAATAATATCTATTTTTTCCATAATTTTTTCCATAATTTTGGGGTTATAGTTAAGCTATTACCTGCTTTGAGTAAAAGCCAAAAAGTGCCAAAAAGTATACTCTTTTCCTTATATAAAAGCAACAATAAACCTTAAGTGAAAAAATAAAACTAAATTCAGCAAAAAACTAAATACGCATAAAAGTGCGAAAAACAGGGACGCAGAGAGCGCTGAATTAGTGAATAGTGAATAACGAATAGATTAGGTAAAAAATATTTAAAGTGTGTGCATAACTGGGGTGCAGTACGTCCTCGTGCTGCACATATATTTTAATTCCACCACATATATTGCTTCGCAATGCTTCATATGCCGGAGGCATGCTTCATGGTGCTATGCACCGCTTCATAGCGCAAAGCGCTGCTTCATCTAAATTCGGACACGAATTTAGGCTTTATTTCGCTTGTACTCAAAACGGGCCTAGCGTACTTTGCACGCACGCATTGCGTAAAAATCGTAATTCGTGGGACGATTAGACGTTAGAGCACAGAAAGACACTGCGTGCATAAAAGAGCAAACATTTGTCATACAAAAACAATACATTCCTGGATTTTAAACCTAAAAAAGTAATTTTCATTTGCCCGTATATTTTTTTTATGCTAAAATATATTTAATATTTTAAGGAGCAGTTTTGGATACAATAATTTCAGCAATAGACGATGTTATAAACCACGTAAAAAACGAACTGCAAGCAGGTCGCCGATATGTTGCCATTGATAAAGACATAGTAACAGACTTTCTTGCAGCATCCCCTATTGTACCTAAAGCACAACAAGTAGTTAACACCACTTCTGGTGTGACTGCTCCTGCAACAAATGTTGCAACAGCACCTGTAGCGCCTATTGCAAAATCTGGCTCTTTGTACAAAAAATATCGTGGCACAGTCATCAGCCCTCTATATGCCTTTATTGGCTATGAACCTAGCTATGACTCTGCACCTGAGGACAAAGCTTTCTCTGGCGAACAAGGAGCATTGCTAGACAAAATGATTGCAGCTATGGGACTTGCTGAGCACGAATACATCATTTTAAACATTTTTGAGGAATCCTCAAAGAATTTCACAGCACCTGCAATTGAAAATCAGGTAAAAAATCTTGAGACATTTCTTACTCAAGTTTCACCTAGTGTAATCATTCTTATGGGTGACGAGGCAACACGCCTCCTACTAAAAACAAATTCTCCAGTAGCAAATATTCATGGTATGAGATACCAAATCTTTGGTAAACCTTGCATCCCAACATATCACCCTAAAAATTTATTACGCTTTATCTCTGCAAAAAAATCTGCATGGGCTGACCTAAAGAATGCCTTGGCAATTTTAAATCGTACCCCACCACCAATAAGGAAATAATTTTTATGGAAAACCAATTTAACGAAACACCTTACACTCCGCCACCACCTCCTGTCGGACCAGAAGCTAATGTTGCACCAAAAGCAACTGTTTGCGAAAAAAAGCCCCATCGAATGAGATATTGGGCTTTAGGTTGTGGTTCTGGTTGTTTACTGGCACTGCTATTCCCATTCTTAATTGGTATTGGATTGGCAATGCTAATTGGTAATTCTGTTTCAAGCAGCATTACTTCTTCTGATCCTATCGTAACAACCATCCCTAAAAACAACAGCAGAATAGCCTTAACCGGAAATGACAACTCCGACATTTTTATAGCAAAAATCAAGCTTAATGGGCCAATCATGCTAGACAATGAAGCTGAGTCTTTCTTTGACACAGACTTCTCTTCTGCCAATTATGCTTTAAAGCAAATTAAAAAGGCAACAGAAGATTCATTTTGCAATGGAATCATTCTTGATTTAACAACTCCTGGCGGTGGCGTAACAGATAGCGATATAATCTGGAAGGCTCTGAATGATTTCCGTGCAGCAAAACCAAATAGAAAGGTTGTTGTTCTAATGGGTGATACAGTTGCTTCTGGAGGCTACTATATTTCAACAGCTGCAGATTATATTTTTGCCCACCCTACAACAATGACTGGTTCTATTGGTGTAATTATTTCAAGCATCAATGCTACAGAGCTTGCTCAAAAGATTGGCATCGCTCCTGTAACAATCAAATCTGGCAAGACAAAAGATTTTCTTAATCCATTACGCCCTCTTGCACCAGAGGAAGAAGCAATGCTACAAGCGATGGTTAACAAGTTAAACAATCGCTTTGTCAAACTGATTGTTGATGGCCGTAACCTAGATGAGGCTAAGGTTCGTGCAATCGCAGATGGTAGAGTTATGCTTGCCGAAGAAGCAAAAGAGCATGGACTTATTGATGAGATTGGTTATTTTGACGATGTTGTCAATTGGTTTAGTAATAACTACGGTGATAACAACCCTAATGTTTGCGTCTACCAATATGCAAACGAGGATAGTTTCTTTTCGCTATTTAAATCACCAACATTTTTAGGCAAATGTGCTGCAGAAGCAGTAGAAGAAATTAACAAGAAAATTTCTGCAGAAAGCAATTCTTTAACACCAGCCTACAAATAGGATTTAAAATGTCACGTAAATTTACAAAAATCGCTGTCCTAATGGGCGGTAAATCAAGCGAAGCAGACATTTCACTTCGCACAGGTGCAGCCATCGTTAAAGGTTTGACAGAGGCAGGCTACGAAGCAATTCCTGTTGAGCTTTCAAAGGAAGACAATTCCTTTACCCTGCCACAAGGAACAGATGCTGTGTATATTGCATTACATGGTGCATTTGGCGAAGGTGGTGAAGCACAAAAAAAATTAGCCGAGATGGGAGTTCCTTACACTGGTTGTAATGAAGCCGCATCTCGCATCGGATTTGACAAGGTGCTTTCACGCAATGCATTTGCAGCAAACGGCGTAACCATTCCAAATGGATATGTAATAGAAACAGATGCTTCAGACTACTCTACTCCACGCATTCCTCTTCCTGTTGTAGTAAAGCCTCCTCGCGAGGGTTCAAGTGTTGGCGTATCTATTGTAAAAACAATTGAAGAGTTTGTTCCTGCTGTTGAATTAGCTCGCAAGTACAATCCTGAAGTGCTAGTTGAGGAATATATTCCAGGTCGCGAATGGAGTATCCCTGTTGTTTGTGGCAGGGTCTTACCTGCTGTAGAAATCAAACCTAAAACAGAATGGTATGATTGGAAAGCCAAATACCAATCTGGTGGCACAACAGAATATATTTTTGTTGATGCAGCAGAAGATTCAACAGCTCTTACTGAAGCAAATCGTCAAGCATTACTTGCATTTGATGCAATTGGTGCACGCACATTATCCCGCATAGATTTTCGCATCACACCAGAAGGCAAGCCTTATTGCCTTGAAATTAACACAATTCCTGGCTGCACAGAAACAAGCCTGCTTCCTAAGGCTGCTGCTCGTGCAGGCATCTCGTTTAAAGAACTTTGCTCTATGATTATTGAGGAGGCACAATGCGACTAAAGCAAAAAACCAAAAATATCATTGGTGGAGTGCTTACTGCAGTTGTTGTCATCAGCTTAATCACAATCTACCAAGTTTTTGTGACCCATGGAGAATTGTATCAAATCAAAAAAATACATATCCCATCAGATAAATTATATTTGAAACCATTACTGGGTTCACACAACATAAAAGAAGGCGAAAATATCTTTAGTTTTAACGCTAGCGAAGTAAGTGAACTAATTGAGAATAAGCTACACTATGTAAGAAGCGTAAAAATTAAGAAAGAGCTTCCTTCTGATGTATACGTTGATATATCTCATCGTATTCCTATAATGCGCTTATCAGAGCATCAACTCTATGTCACAGACGATACTGGCAAAGTATTCATGGCTTCCAAATCTAACACATCAGCAGACATTATTGAAAATGCACCAATTTTGATTGATGAAGAAGCTAGCAAATTACGTCCAGGTGACTCTCTGCATTCAAAAGCAAAGCTAGCATTAAATATTACCACTAAATTCAAGTCTGTTATCAAGCCTGGTTTTGCTATCACCCGCATTGACACTAGCAATGAGATATACTTAATTCTGCACACTAGTTTGAATAAGCAAATTTTTATTCCATGGGAAGAAATTAAAGAAGATGAGCAAATCTCTGCTGCTATTGAACTCGCAGTAAATGCGATGATACAAGGCAGAGAAAATCCTTTTATGAAGCTTATTATTCTAGTAGAACAAGGTCGTTGTCATTTCACAAAGCTATAACGAATTTAGTTACAATTATCCCATACACACCCTTTCAAATCGAATTAAATTTATGGAAACCTGCGTAATAATTGAAGTCGGCACCTCATTTACAAGAGGAATGGTTATTGAGCCATTTGAAAACGGCACCTATAAAATCCTGGCAATTGCTGAGGATAAAACAGCTGGTGTTAAAAAAGGCGAAATAATCAACATTCAAAATGCTGGAACGTCTGTTATGTCTGTAATTAAACAGCTATCAGAGGAGGCTGACACAACCATACGAACTGTAAATTTAATTTATTCTGGCGGATATCCTCAGTATGACCTTATTTCCGGAACAAAGACCATAAAAAAAGGAGAGGTCATTGAAGCAGACCACATTGCCACTGCAGAAGAAAATGCTATGGAGAATGAGCTTCCTGAAGGACGTATGCTGACTGAGGTAATTACAGTTGACTACTTGTTAGACAATGAGCACTTCGTTGAGAATCCAATCGGAATGGTAGCAAATTCTCTGACTGTTAACAGAATGCGTTTACATGTAGATCAAAATCGCATATCTTCTATTTTGAACATCCTTAATGACAATTCTATTGATTATCAAAATATTTATTTTTCCGGACTTGTTTCTGCGCTTGGTGCAACCACCCAACAGCAAAGAAAAGAAGGTGTTTTGGTTATCAATCTAGGTGGAGGATGCACAACATGGTCTTTGTATATAAACCGCATTCCTCGTCATGTTGGTGGTATTCCTATTGGCGGAGATCATATCACAAACGATATTCTTTATGCTTTCAAAACAACAAATGAAAATGCGGAAATTCTAAAACGTACGCATGGCTCTGCAACAATTGAGCCTGCTAAAGCACTAAAATTCAAGCAGGATTTCACTGAAAAAATCATTTCACAAAACGACCTCTCAAAGGTTATCAATGCACGTATTGATGAAACTATCAGAATTATATACGACCAAATTGCAAAAGCTGGACTATTAGAAACAATCAACACCATTATGCTTTGTGGAAAAGGTGCTGCTCTTAACAACTTAGAGACTCTTGTTTACAACATATTCCAGACACAATGCTTTATTGCAAATCCAAAGATTCCATTCCACCGTATAAGGAAGGATGCTCCTACTATGGCATATGTTGCTCTCTTGGGTGCCGCACACTGTTGTACAAAAGAAGCAATCCAAGAAGAAGCAAGAAAAAAGAATTCATCTGGATTTTTTGGAAAGCTTTTTGGTCGTGGCAGCAATATTTAATTTAAATTCAAAAGGTTAATCAAATGCACGAAAAATTTATCACTTTTGGAATTGGCGGATGTGGCTGCACAATAGCACATAAAGTTGCTGAATTAACAGCGATGAAAGCTATTTGTATAGACACTGATGTAACATCACTTGAGAACAAAGAAGCAGATTGTCAAACTATTCTTTTGGGAGAAGACCGCTTTGAAGGATTAGGCACAGGCGGAGATGTTGCTTCTGCACGAATGGCTGCGGTAGACTTTAAGCCAGAATTTCGCAAACTGTTAAAGTCATATTCTCTGGCTATTGTTGTCACTGGTATCGGAGGTGGAACAGGATCTGCAATTACACCTACACTTCTTGAAGTTGCACGAGAAATGTCAATCCCAACAATGACCTTTATTGTCTTCCCATTCTCAATGGAAGGAAGCGATAAAAATAAGGTTGCCAATGCAGCTGTAAGCAACATTACCAAACACGCAGATATTTATTGCTATTTCAAAAATGATGATTTATCTGGATCTTTTCTGACTTCATCAGACGCATCTCTCTACGATGCAATGGCAGATGCAAATCTTCATATTATTTCAGGAATTACAATGTTCTGGCGTATGATGACAAAGCCAGGCTACATTAACCTAGACCTTTCAACACTCATAAACAGTACAAAAAAAGGACGTGGTCAATTTTATTTATGCAAGAGCAAGGCTTATGGAGAAAGCAGAACTCAGAATGCAATAAGCGAACTAATCAACTCTCATTCTGGTGTTTTTGATCACGCTAACGAAACTGCACTTGCACTTTTAGGAATTATTGGTGGACAAGACTTGCGTCTATGCGAAATTGGTGATGTTGTTTCAAATCTCTCATTACAACTGACACCAAATGTTCCTATTAAACTCGGCACCGTTATTGAGCAGGACGCTAATGGTTCAATAGAAATCATTGCAATACTTTTTAAGAATTGGGTAGAGCAATATGAATCAGCACCACAAAAAGCTACAGAGCCACAGCAAACAATTGGAATGCTCACTAATGCAATCAATCAAACACAGGGCAATGCTGGTAGCAAGTCAGCCCAAAATCAAGCAACAATATCATCTAAATTTACAGGAACACAGCCTTTCATTTATAATGGTGAAAATCTAGATGATCCAACATATTTAAGAAAACGAATCCCTATTTCCTAAATAAAGGAGTGAATTATGGCAGCATGGACACCAAAGAAAATCAGAGCACTTAAAGGCAAAGGTAAATTTGCTACTATTACAGCTTACGATGCAATTACTGCAAGCATAGCAGATTCTGCTGGAATTCCACTGATTCTTGTAGGAGATTCATTAGGACCAACAGCACTTGCACTAGAGTCTACAGTACCAGTAACTATGGACATAATGATACACCACACAAAGGCTGTGCGCCGTGGTTGTACAAATGCCGTTGTAGTTGCAGATATGCCATTTCTTTCCTATCAGATAAGTGATGAAGAAGCAATGCGCAATGCCGGGCGTTTTATACAAGAAGCTGGTGCAGATGCAGTAAAGCTTGAGGGTGGTGTTTGCCGTGCCTCATTGATTGAAAAATTTGTAGAAAATGGCATTCCTGTGATGGCTCACATAGGTATGCTACCACAAAATGTTAAGCAATCTGGCTACGCCTATAAGGGCAGAACCGAAGAAGAGGTTGAAATGATTATGGCAGATGCCAGAGCTGTTGCCAAAGCAGGTGCATTTTGTGTAGTAATCGAGTGTGCTACATCTACACTTGCTGCAAAAATTACAGAAGAGCTAGATATCCCTGTAATTGGTATTGGTGCAGGTGCTGCTACTGATGGACAGATTATTGTGATGGCAGATATGCTTGGCTTCAACCAAGGCAAGCTTCCAAAATTTGTTAAGCAATATGCAAATATGCGCACAGAGGCAATAGCCGCTGTTCAGCAATACATGTCAGATGTAGAAGGCGGCACATTCCCTTCTTCTGAGCACATCTACGAATAATTTCACAACATCCACTATAGCCACTCAACCTAAAAACGCACGTGATGGCTAAGTGCTGCGTGCGCGTGATGTACGTGATTCAATTATCTCGGAGCAGCCAGGCGTCGTCCTGGCTGGAGCAAAAAATGATTTCGCTGGATTAACGTGTATTGGCTAGCGCGGTTTTTCTGGGGTGCAATGCCGTCCCGTCTTGCACAAAGAGTGGTGGCTAAAAGTGCGAGAAAAGGGACGCAGAGAGCACAGAGGACGCTGGGGTGCGCTGAGCTCGTGTGGTGGCTTGCGTGGTGGTTCTGGGTGATACGCCAGCGCTTGTTGTTGGCTGTTATTGCTCTCGTTGGAGCAACGCCAACTGCCAATCGCTGGCATGTACGGTCCACAAGATCATTGAGTATGGGAGCGTACGCTGAATTAGTGAATAGTGAATAGATAAGGTAAAAATATTTAAAGTGTGTGCTTAACTGGGGTGTAGGACGTCCCCGTCCTACACAATAACTGGGCTGTAAGACGTCCTCGTCTTACAGATTAACTGGGCAGCATGGCGTCCTCGCCTTGCTGAAACTTTAAATAATTCCACCGCATATATTGCGAAGCAATGCTTCATATGCCGTAGGCATGCTTCATGGTGCTTTGCACCGCTTCATGGTGCTTTGCACCGCTTCATGGTGCTTTGCACCGCTTCATAGCGCGCAACGCTGCTTCATATGCCGTAGGCGCTGCCTCATCCTACCTGTCGCTATCCTACAAGCACATTATCTATCAAGCGTGTCTTACCAACCTGTGCTGCAATTGCAACAAGGGTATTGCTTGTTAGAGATGCTGAAGCGTCGCGTTCCTCTAACTTGTCTGCATCTACAATTGCAATATACTCTAGCTTTACATAGCCATTAGAGCCACCCTCAATGCCCTCTGTAATACGTTGCTTTACTTGCTCTGTAGTCCAACTTGCATTGCATGGCCATTCTGCCTGCAGCGCTAATAATGTCTTAGAAATATTTAATGCAGCAGCACGATCCTCTGCACTCAAATATGTATTACGAGAGCTCATTGCCAAATTATCAGACTCACGCACAATTGGTGCACCAATAAGCTTAATTGGCATATCTAAATCTCGCACCATTCTGCGAATAATTGCCAACTGCTGCGCATCCTTCTGTCCAAATACAGCTACATCTGCACGGCTGATATTAAATAGTTTATTAACAACTGTCAACACACCAGAAAAATGAATAGGACGTGAAATTCCGCACATTACCTTTGATAGCTTATTCTCTTGAAGCACTACTGAGCTGTCTCCACAATACATTTCCTGAGGATTTGGTGCAAATACAGCAGCAACTCCCTCTGCCTCACAAAGTGCTAAATCGCGCTCTTCATCACGTGGATATTTTTCAAAATCCTCATTTGGTCCAAATTGTGTAGGATTTACAAAAATGGATACAATCACAGCATCTGAATTTTTTCTTGCTATACGCATCAATGATAGATGCCCCTCATGAAGATAACCCATAGTTGGCACAAGACCAACCTTTAATCCGTTCTTATGCTGCTCATCAGCCCAAGCTGATACCTCTTGTTTTGTTCTTAGAACCTTCATATGTATCCCACTCTCTAACTTACAATTTAATATTTTAAAAACACTATCATTTAGCAAGATGTAATTGCACGAATTTTTTCTTCTACTGCTTTAATAGTAAAATCTGGTGTTGAAGCACCCGCACTGATTGCGATATGCTTATAACGCTCCAACTCTGCCACATTAAGTTGCTCTGCAGAATCAACCACATGCGTAGGCAATCGCTCTTTAGCAAGCAGGGCAAGGCGTTGTGTATTCGCACTCTCTGGAGAACCAACAATAACAAATGCATCTGCCTCTTCTGCCAGACTTTTTAACTCACCCTGGCGTGATTGTGTAGCACGACAAATCGTATTCTCTATTACTGCAGCTTCACCGAAGCGACTCTTAACTGCTGCTGCCACCTCATCAAACAAAGCTTGAGCCTGAGTAGACTGTGCCACAAGACATACTGGCTTTCCTTGATTATCAACACCAGCAACTTCTTCTGCATTACTTACCACAGCCTCACCTGCTGTAGCATAGCCCATAAGCCCAATTACCTCAGCATGAGCCTTATCTCCTAAAATTATGCAAAAATAACCTAGCTCTGCATATTTAGAAATTACATTGTGAATACGGCGAACATCTAAGCAAGTCGCATCCACTAACTGAATTGGCAAGCTCTCAAGAAAACGTTGACGCTCAGGAGGGATTCCATGTGCACGAATAATAAGCACAGAATTTTCCGGCAATGTGGCAGGGTCTTTGCAAACACTTACTCCACTCTCCTCCAGTTTCTGCATCATAGCCCTATTATGAATCAATGGACCATCTGTAAAAACCTCTGTACCAAACTTCTCAGCTGTTTTGTGAGCTATCTCTACAGCTCGGCGCACACCCCAACAAAAGCCAGCTGACTTTGCCACATCTACTTTCATTAGCGCACTCTCCTGATAGATTGAGTATAAACTGTTGGCGCACTTGTTCCTTTAAACCAATAAATTGGGCCTTCGAAAGTAAAGCTCTGACCAAGAACTGAATTCAATTGTGCAGCATTACCAATAACATAACATTCTGTTTCTGCAAAACGAGATCCTGGAACATTGCGAACTAAACGGAATTTTGCAGGTGCATTTTTAGGTGCCACCTCTAAACGACCTGTATATACACCATTTGCTGCTTGTTTGCAATCTTCTCGAAGCAATGATTTAGGAATTTTTGCAGGACCTATTGGTGTATTATCAACCTGTTGATCGTTTTTACCAAAGAATGTACGGCGCACCTTTTTTGGAGTTTCCTTATTCTCTTCCTTTGCTGCCTGTGGCTTAGTTGTAACTTGTGGTTTTACCTGTGGCTGTAGTTTTACCTGTGGCTTTGCCTCCACCTGTTCTACTGGCTTTGAAGCGACAGGCTTAGTTTCTGTCTTCACCACAGGTTTAACTGGTGTAACCGGTTTTGCTTCTGCAGGCTGTTTTGATGACACTATAGGCTGGCTGACACTCGTAGGCTGCGACTGCTTTGTCGCTTTAACATATGAATTAGTAATCCAAACAGCTGTAGTTTTTGGCGGTGCGATCTTTACCCAATCACCTACCTTGCCACGAACCTCAACCTTTGTACCCTTCTCTACTATTCCTACGTCTTTATAATTTACACTTGAACCAGCACGTACACGCACACGATTGCCCACAATCACGCCATTTTCCACAAATTGGCTGGATATCCATAAATCTACTGATTGAGGAGGAGTTACCTTCACCCATGGATCACTGACATTACCCTGTAGCTCCAGTAAATCACCTTTATTTACCTGACCCACTACCTCGCTAGGCATACCTGCTGCAGAGCGCAAATTAACTCTATCTCCTGTAACCTCAACAAAGGTCGCACCATACATTACAGAAGTGATGAATAATGGTAAAATATATCTAATTTTCATAGAAAGCAATGATTTTTAAGGACAAAAGCAACTGTATAAAAACAACAAGCACCAACGGAAAACGCGATAACGTATCCGGTGGTGCTTGGATCAGAAATTTTAAAAAGTAAAATTATTCCTCAGGCTTAGTCTTTGGGAGACCGTAGCCACGGCCTTCCTCGTCCTTCCACTGACCGCGCTTGCGCATTAGCTCAACGCGCTCGTGGCGCTTTAGAACATTGCGACGCATAACAATTTTGCTTGATCCTTTTAGACTGCTGTGCTGGCTCATGTTTATTATTCCCTTATCTATAAAGTTCCTATAGAACAACTAAAATCTTTTTACTGTTAAAAAACTTTGAATAGAGTACTAAATTTAGCGTTTATTGTCAACAACAATAATACTTTTTATTCAATTAAACTTCTATTTTTTTCGTACGGTGATTAGACAAAGCAAATGCGCCCCTTTTGACGACAAATGGGGCAAGCGTGATGGCTAAAAGTGCGCTAGCCATCACGCGAGCCATCACACTCGCGCTGCTTACTGCGGGTTTTAGATAAAGTCTACCATTGCTACTGTATTTGGAGCCAGAGTTAACTCGTATGTATTTTCTCCACACTTAGCTAACAGAGGTACCTCTGCAAGGTTATTTGCTTCATCTAGTAAATAGCTCACAGGATTGCTATTTACTGAATCAATGCTTATGCGAACAGTCTTTGGTTGTGCATCTGTATCCTCTTCAACAAAATAAGAAAATACAGTACATACCTTGCCGTCTGCACTACGTGCACCTAAAACATACACATCATTGTCATCTGTTGTAGTTTCAATTTGAGTACCATACTCTACTAGCTTATTAAATGCCTCAAAGCTATAGTACGTCTTTAATGGGCGATACAAATAAAGATCCCAAATACCATTCATTCCGGTAGGACGTGCATCATAGTACATCATCATATCAAGCTTATTGACATTCTGACCAACTATCATGGCTGCCAATGTAAAGGCAGCTCCCTTCATACCAATTATTGTCTGAATAGAATAATTAAATGCTTCTGTTGCCCAACCACGTACATAATTCCATTCATTTAGATGGCTCTCTGCAGCATCATAGCCATACTTCTTCATAATGGCTTCCACAATATCTGCATCCTCCTGGACATCCCATGGATTACGCATATATCTATGCCAAGAGAGAAAATCTATCGGCACACGCTTTTCTTCATTACCATCACCAGACATCACTTTCAGAAAATCGTCAAGCCAAGCCTTATCCCATGCAAGTGCTGGACCACCGATTTTCAAATGTGGGAAGCATTTCTTCAAATGTAGAGCAACCGTCTTGTAGAACTCAAAAAATTGAAGCTTTGTGCCTCCCCAGCACTTTTTATTATCAGAGTCCTCTGCATCTAGATCAGGTTCGTTCCAAATTTCCCAATATCTAATCTTGTGAGTAAAGCCATTTGCCCAACCCTCTGTGTAGTGACGAATGATATGCTCACAAATTTCTGCCCACTTCTGATTGTCCTTTGGTGGCAGGGTGTGATACTTCTTTGACCAGTGCTCAATAGATGCTCCAAGCCTGTAAAGAGGCTCTGTACCAGCAGCTATTATTTTTTGAATATATTCATCTGTCAGTTGAAAATCATAAGCATCAGGATCATTTACATCCTTGCTGAAATCTGTGAAGATTACACCAACATCAATGGTGTGAGGTCCGCCATAGCCAGAAAAAAAATTTGAATCATGAGTGCGTGCAAATGGAATTTTCAACTTTTTATATGTGTGAAAATTACCTCTGTCTGGATCCTCTGCCAAACCAACAGGTCCATTATTAACACAATTCATAGGCCTAACTTTGCCTAATAGTTTGCTTGTATTTATAGTCACACAACCCATAACCTACTCCTAACTAATGATTATAAATTTTATTTGCTATTGCATACTCTGCCACAGCCTTCGGCAAAAGCTCCTCTTGAGGCATAATACCCTCAGCTAAGGCTTGACGTAATTCGGTTGAAGAAACTGGCATATTAAAGGAAGGTACAACAAAACGCTGGAGCTTTTCCTTTTCCTGCGGAGAAAATTCGTCGCTAAATAGGAGCGACTCACCTGCACGGGCAAAAATAATAAACGAAAACTCCTCTACCAACTCATGAGAACAATACCAATGGTGCAGGGTTGAAAGAGAGTCTCCGCCAATAATAAAAAAGAGCTCTGCGTCTGGATGCTCTTCACGCAAGTGACGCATAAGCTCAATTGTATAGGAACGCCCACCGCGGTCCATATCATAGGTGCAGATAGAAAGCTTATCTTCGCCTCCAATGGCAAGCTGTAGCATTGCGAGACGTGCCTCATTAGAAGCGACGGCCCCATTCTTTTTGAAAGGCGATACAGCTGTTGGTACAAGCATCACCTCAGCTAGCTCAAATTGCTTCTGAGCAATTTTTGCCAGCTCGAGGTGTCCCGCATGTATGGGATCGAAGCTTCCACCAAATACACCTAGCTTCATTCTAAAATCTCAAAGATTAGAAATCTTTCTTTAGCTGTTCAGCTGTCTCAATGATAAACTTTGCAAGAGGCTCGCGTAGATCCTCACGCTCCAAAGCATAGGTAATATTTGTCTTTAGGAAGTCAATCTTATTACCTGCATCAAAACGCTTACCGCAGAACTTTACGCCATACATTGCACGCTGTGCTGCCTGAGCACGTAGAGCATCAGTAATTTGAATCTCGCCATTCTTACCTGGCTTTACATTATCAAGGTAGCTGAATACCTCAGGTGTCAAAATATAACGTGATGCAATTACAAGATTAGATGGAGCAACCTCTGGTTTTGGCTTTTCTACCAAATCACGGATAAGCATTACATTATCTGTTACTGGAGAGCCATCAATTACACCATAACGGCTTACGCGATCCATTGACACCTCCTCAAGAGCAACTACTGTCTCGTGATAGCGGTCAAAAACATCAAGAAGCTGCTTAGTTACTGGTGTATCATTGCCAGAGCGAAGCAGTGTATCACCAAGCAATACAGCAAAAGGCTCATTACCGATATGGTGGCGTGCCAATGAAATTGCATCACCCAAGCCACGCATCTCCTTCTGACGAATAAAGTGGATATTTGCTAGATTTGATATGCGACGAACAATCTCAAGCTCTGCCAGCTTATTCTTTTCCTCAAGCTCATCCTCTAGCTCAAGGCAGCGATCAAAATGATCCTCTACTGCGCGTTTACCGCGACTTACAATCATCAAAATATCTGTAATACCAGAAGCAACAGCCTCCTCAACTACATATTGAATTACAGGAATATCTACAACTGTTAGCATTTCCTTTGGTTGAGACTTTGTTGCTGGCAAAAAGCGTGTGCCATAGCCTGCTGCTGGAATAACTGCCTTGCGTACCTTCATTTTTTCCTCCACTATAATATTTATAAAATTCTTTTATCTGACTTTGATATTATTCGTTAATTATCTCACGAGTGATATCTGCACCTAAATCGCTAAGAGATTTTTCTAGCGACTCGTAACCGCGGTCAATACTCTCTGCATTACCAATTACCGTTGTGCCCTCTGCACATAGGCCTGCGAGTACAAGAGCCATACCTGCGCGAATATCTGGGCTTAGCATACGAGTGCTCTTCAAGCTATTCTTGCCTGAGCCATGCACAACAATACGATGTGGGTCACATTGCACAATATGAGCACCCATGCCAATTAAATTATCAATAAAGTATAGGCGGCTTTCAAACATCTTTTCAAAGAAAAGTACAATACCCTCTGCTTGAGTTGCAAGCACAATAAGCACACTTAGCAAATCAGAAGGGACTGCAGGCCAGATGCCATCATCAATCTTGGCAATTGCACCAGAGACATCATTTGTGATGCGTAAATCGCAGAGAGAAGAGTCAAAGGTTAGCACACCAGATTCATCACGAGTCCAATGGACACCCAATCGTGAGAATGGACGTTGAAGAACAAGAAAAACCTCTTCCTCTGTATTTTCAATTTTAATGCTACCGCGAGTTGCTGCAGCAGCAGCGATAAAGCTAGCCGACTCAATATAGTCAGGCATAATTCTAAAGCTACCGCCATGAAGCTTTTCTACGCCTTCAATTTCAAGGCGATTTGTTCCTACGCCAGTAATTTGTGCACCCATGCCATTAAGCATATTGCATAGATTTACTACATGAGGCTCGCAAGCAGTATTAAAGAGAACAGTATGTCCTTCAGCCTTAACTGCAGCCATAACCAGATTCTCTGTAGCGGTCACACTTGCTTCATCCAGCAAGATTTTTGCGCCATGCAGGCGACCCTTACGGCGAAACTCAAAAGGGATACTCTCAGGAATTTCCATACCTAAGCGTTTAAAGCCATCAAAGTGCGTATCCAAGCGACGCAAACCGATAACATCACCACCAGGAGGAGAAATAACAACACGCTCACTACGTGAGATAAGTGCACCTGCAAAAAGAATTGAGGTACGGATACGATTGCACAAATCTTGTGGCAGAGTATCAGTTTTCAGAGTTGTTGGGTCAATTATTACCTTACGAGCGACACGATCAAGAGTTACCTTTGCACCTAGCTCTTGTGCAAGAGTGAGCATCACCTCAACATCGCGAATAATTGGAAGATTTGTAAGCTCCACTACTCCATCAGCCATCATAGCTGCAGCAATCATAGGCAGAGCAGCATTTTTATTACCAGGAGAAAAGTGTGAGCCATGCAGAGGCTTACCACCATTGATTACAAATCTTGATGAAACATTTTTTACCATAAATTACCTTAAATTCCCAATTGTTCTGCTACGAACAGATCCTTTTGCTTTATTTCCTCTGGGGACAATCCGCAGAGCTCATGAGGGAATACAAGCCATTCATTCACTTTCTTCACAAAATAATCCGGACCAAAATCAGTTGTATTTCTAGCAGGCTTAAAGTAAGGCATAGCGAATCGTAATTCGCAACCAGTTGGGGCAAGCTTTTCCTTCATCACGCGAGCAGTAGAGCCTGTATCAAAGATATCATCCACAATAAGAACCTTAGAATCCTTTGAGATATTCTTCAGAACATAATCAAGATTCTCTACTACAGGCTCCTTACTTTCATTTATGCCAGTATATGAAACTGTTTTAACAATAGTGTGATAGAACTTAATTCCCTTATAGAGGAAAAATTCATGTACAGCAATACCTACGGGAGAGCCTCCGCGCCACAATGCAATAAGAGCATCTGGGACAAAGCCAGAATCATAAATTTGCTTTGCCAGGGCAAAGCTATCATTATACAACTGATTAGCTTGTAGATAAATTTTATTGCTCATATTTTTGGTGAGGCATTTGCCTATTTTACTGGTTAAATCACTGCACACAAACGTGCTTACTTATTTTATAAAGCAATTTTACCACAAACCCCTTTTTAAAGCAACAAACAATGTGCCTAAATCAACCATATCACACACGATAAAAACGCAGACAAATCGAGTAGGAGGAGTTTTAACTCCTCCTCTCACACCACCGTACGTGCCGTTCGGCATACGGCGGTTCAACCCATTTTTTTTTCTTTTATATACTTGATGTCATAGCTACTTGTCTTTCAAGATAGTAATCTAAAAG
>JAFPBK010000030.1 GCA_017424105.1 Kiritimatiellia bacterium
ACCAGCTGAGTTTAGTGCATAAAGCTTCATGTTAGGAACATTGCTCTTTATCTTTGCCTTTACAGAACCAACTCTAGCCAAGTAAGGAAGAGTTCCTGTCTTCTTCATTTCAGTACGTGAAGGATTGTTAAACTCCATATTTGAGTTGACAACATCTGTAATGTGGAAAATCAATAGCTTTGAGCTGTTCTCAATAGATTTTCCATCCATAGAAGAAGCAGATACTGAGCAATAGCATGTATTGTCAGCAATGCTTAAAGCACCAGCAGAAAGCTTTGCATCCTTGCGTGCAACAATGCAGTCTGTCTTGTCTGTATCAATACGGATGTATTTCTTGCTCTTGTTGATTTTGATCTCGTTTGTATCAGAAACAACTTCGCCCTTCCCTGCTGTAACTGTGATTTCATCAAGTGGCAAAAACTTGTTGCCAGCTAATACTGCATCAGATGGTTTTGTCTTGCCAACAACAGCAGTAAACTTACCCTTGATTGGTTGACCGCCCTCAATTACCTGAGAACCAATTTGAGACATAGCACATAGATTTACAAATTTTGCAGGGAATAAGCCCTTGCCCCACATATCGCCAACACCCTGCTGTGTTGCCTCATTCATTGTTACACCATAAACATACTTATTGTTTGCTGCAGCAACATCACCACGTCCATACATAAGCACAATCTGGCGTTCTGTTAGCATACCCACAGGATCACGGCAAATATCGAAGCCGCTGATAGGTAATTGTTCAAACAAAGCCTTCTTTGCGTGTGACCATGCAAAGCGATACATAGCATCCCAGTTTTGTAGTGAAGCATAAGCACCTACCATTGCACCAGCCTCCAATCTCCATTCATTTGGAGCACAGAAATTGTATTCTGTAATCATCATAGGCTTGCCGAAATAACGTGTAGGAGTCTTCATCAATGGAGTCATATAATTAAAGTTATTACCGCTCTCATCAAAGGTACTACGGTTATTCATCTTTGTTGTAGGGTGTGTGCTATGATAGTGATCGCAATACTGATGATTGTCAACAACATCTAGAGCTTCACGCTCAAAGGTTTGAGCCATTGTATCCCACCAGTTACTACCACTTAGTAGAGTCTTAACTCCAGCAGCTTCCAATCTTTGTTTGATTTGCTTATTGGACCTTACTTTAACCTCAGTGAGGAATTGAGCACGTAGCTGATTCTCATTGCGACCTTCTGTTGCATTGGTCTTTTTCCACTCTTCAAATGCAGCATTATACTTATCCTTTGCCTCCCACCATACTGATGCAATAGCATCCTCATTGATTGGGCAAATTGTGAATAGTGCTGGATCATCTTTCCATGCTATACCTGTGTATGGGTTAACATGGTTTAGCCACTCCATAGCACTCTTGAACCATACCTCAAATGCAGGCTGATGAATTGGAACTAGTGCCTTAATAGCAGTGTGTACCTGCTTATCTACGCCTTCAATCATACCCATTGCACCCATCTGATAAAGGTCAATGGTTACATAGATACCAGCTTCCTTCATCTTTGCAAATAGGTAATCAATTTTATCAAGCTGATTCTTGTCAATAACACCGCGTGTCTTCTTGTTCCAATAATCATGACCCCACTGCCCCTCCATCATAATAACATCGGTGTGGTGGAAGCGTACAGTGTTATAACCCATGCGAACAAAGTCAGCAACAACTCTATCTGCCTCTTCCTTTGTTAGGAAGTTAGCATCAAAGCAGAGGTTTGCACCTACGAAGCGTTGACGTAGTGTAGGATTCTTTTCAAATGCATAGCGGCCATCAGGGCCAACAATTACGCGACCATATTTACCAGCAGGAATATGCTTTTGAGCACCTGTATTTGATAGGTCAAGAATTGTACCTGGTTTTACACCAATAGTATAATTAAATGGAACCCAATTATTATTTGCTTTCATAATGGTAGGTGGTTTAGGAGCTTGGAAGTCTAACTTACCAGCACTCTTTTTTCTGCTCTTTGCAAAGTAGCCACCAATTGTGAAAACAACCTCAGACTCAATAGCATCTTTGGTATTTGGGAAACCGATGCGAAATACATAAGCATCTGTCTTTTGTGCGCGACCATCTACGAGTGCAAGGCTACCCTTTTCTACTCCGATTTCAAGCTTTACACTTTTTCCATTTGCTACAATGTCTGACTGATTCAGACCATGTGAAAGATATTCTGATGTAAAATCTGTTGGGAATGTAAAAGAATTTCCAAATTTATCTGTAATAGTTTGTCCAACAAAATCATATTTAGCTACAGGAATAGCAACGAATGCATTTTCTAGCTTCATTGGCTTACCATCTGCTGACTTGATTCGCCACAAGACCTTCATCTGTTGCTTGCCATCTACAGAAGCATCGGTAAATTCTTGATAAATCTTTAGCTTTGAGCTGCCAGCATTCATATCTGCTGTAACAGACACACCGATGACTTTGTTATCATCATTAACGATAGCTGTCTTTTTGAGATTTTTAGAAGCATAATCTTGTGCTGAATAGCTCCAACCTGGACCAAAGGCAATAAGATTAGCAGCACCCCACCAAGCCTTATCGCTACCTTTAATAAGATCAGGCATTTCGATTAAGCCTCGATGATCAATTTTTGTGTATGCTGGTGTATAACCTAGCGCAGAGGATGTTGCACCAAGTGCTAATCCCATAAAAATCAATGAACGAAATAGTTTGTTGATTTTCATTGTTTCTCCTTTTTTGTTGTTATATAAAATCACTTTATCTACAATAGCCTTTCACTATTTGTACAATAATATATCATATATTTTATTATTCTTTCAACAACATGAACTTGTAATTTAATGCCAAAATATATAAAGATTGTGCCAAATACGTAAAAAATTCAATAAAGAAACTTTAGCATTATAAAATAAATCTATTATTAAAAATTTTGCTATTAAAGCAACTACAACGCCTAAAAGAGCAAAATTTTTATAGGTTTGAGCAGTATTTATTGCTTAATACGCTTCTCAAAGCGAAAAAAACCAGAAGTATTAATGTCCTTAAACTCCTCTGTAATATCATGCTCCTCTTTATGAAATTCAGAGAAAAATTCTACTATTTTAAAGCCACATTTATTAACATAAAAATGAATGTTACGTCGCTCAAAATAAGGTGTATGTGTTTCCCATAGCTCTGCTTTAGGATAATTTGCTTCTATAGCCTGCCATGCTACCGAACCAAACTTCTTATTAAGATAATCCTTAAATATAAAAAACAAATCAAGAGAAAACTTATTGTTATTTTCTCTTTTTATAATTGTGCCTCCAACAGGTACATTATCAAACATCAAAAGAAAAACATCAATAGTTGCATCTTTTAGTGCAAAATCAACCTCATTTGTTGGTGGTGTTGGAGCTGCTGAAATATCCCCAAATCGTTCTAACACACCTTGCTCAAAGGATTTTTTCATTTCTTTGCGAAACAGCTCCAGTTCACAAGGCTCTAATGGTTTTAAGATTATATTCTTTTTATTTACCATTATAATATATTTCCGATAACTCAATATAAGTACACTACAAAACAAATTTTATTATTGCACAAATATTTGAGATAATACCCTCTGCAATGATTTCTGTATGTCCAGGAAGAAAATGATAAAGTTCTCCGCCAAAGCCAGTTTTAACAACAGCACATTGTGGGAATGTCCCCTCTGCTATTGTTGTTTCCATTAAAATCTCACAATTTTGCGACTGCTCCAGATTGATATATACCTCATCAGTCGGTAATGAAAATGCTTTTAAATGTTCAGCAAGAGGATGTTTTACGCCTTCCTTAATAGTGACAGTGCATGGAACAATTGGATGAGTAGATGGTGTAATACCATCTGGATCATTAGGACGAACCCAACGTAAACCAACAAGCTTTCGCCACCACGCATTCTTCCAAAATGCAGCACTGCTTCCATGTAGAAGAATTACATTGCCACCATTTTTGATATAACGCTCTACCCTGGCTTCACCACCCATTGGATAAGGCATGCCACAGGTGTCGCCAATCATATTTAAAATGAGTAGCTCACAAGAATCTTCCCAAGCCTCATTTTCTAATACAGACCAATCATCCTCAAAGAAGCATATTCTTGCTTTAAGTTCTGCCGGTAATGCCTCATAAATTCTTTTACCTGGATGAGCATCGTAGTGGTTGTCTGCAAAAAAGTAAATCATAATTCTATTTAAATTAACAAATGATTATTCTTGAGAATTAAGAATTATAATTCCAATCTCAGGAGGACAATTGAAGCGTAAAGGGACACCACATGAACCTGCACCGCGAGAAGTCCAACCTTGAGTTAAATCACCTTCACGCCAGTGGCCAACCCATACTTTATCTGGGCTAGGATCATTCTTCCATCCTATCACCTTATGGAGCATTGTACCACCAGGGAAACAAATCTGACCTCCATGTACATGCCCTGCAAGAACAAGATCAACTCCTTCTGCAGCTGCTTTAGCATATGTACTTGGCGTATGAGAAAGTAAAAGTTTAAAAGCATTTTGTGGAGCGTTAGAAAAGCAACGTTTAATGTCATCGCTTTTATAGATATTTGCATCGTCCACGCCACCAAGCCATATGCTTGCACCATTATGTTTAAGTTCAACACCTTCATTCAAGAGAACTTTAACACCTGCTGCCTCTAAATGTGGCACATCTAAAAGAGAATCGTGATTACCTAAGCAAGCATAGATTGGAGCATTTATGGCTTTTGCCAATTGCTCAGTCTCAGGCATCGCACTACCACTCCTGTGAACAGTAAGATTATTAAAATCTCCAGTAATTACACATAAATCATATTTTAAATTTTGTAGCTGTGCAATAATTGCTGGCACAAGCTTTTCATCTAAATCTAAATGTAAATCAGATAAATGTAAAATACGGAATCCATTAAATTCTTTAGGCAGACGTGGCAGGGTCAATGGATGTTCTTCTACTTTTGGAGAAAGGTAATTCTTATAACCACGCTTCCAAAGAAATGTAACTTTAAAAATAATTGTTAAGATAAACTTAAATATAGGTACAGGACAAAATCTTACCTTACCATTAAGTTTTAGTTCGCGTTCATTTTCGTGACGTAAACGCTTTTCATATAAATCACGCCCGAAGCGATTAGCAACAGCAATATCTTCGGGCGTCTTTGGTGAATATGGCATAATTTCTTATACTAATTCTTGATTTAATATTTCGTATTGTCTTAATGTGGAAGAAACGACCTCCACATTAAGCGACAATCAAAAAACTTATGAGCGATAGTTTGGAGCTTCGCGAGTAATGCGAACATCATGTGGGTGTGCTTCACGGAAGCCAGCCAATGAAACGCGAACAAACTTGCCTTTAGCGTGTAGCTCTTGAAGGTTATGAGCACCATTGTAACCAAGAGAAGCACGTAGTCCACCGCAGAATTGAGTCATTACCTTTTGTACTGTACCTACGTATGGAATAATACCCTCAATACCCTCAGGTACTAGATCAGCAGACTTACGTGCTGACTGGAAGTAACGCTCACGAGAACCCTTACCTGATTGCATTGCAGCGAGAGAACCCATACCACGATAAACTACATATTGACGACCCTCTTGGATGATCTTCTCACCAGGGCTTTCCTCTGTACCTGCTAGAACTGAGCCAAGCATTACGCTCTCTGCACCAGCTACGATAGCCTTTGGAATATCACCTGAATAACGAATACCACCATCAGCGATACATGGGATTGAACGCTCCAATGCCTTTGCTACATTGTATACTGCTGTAATCTGAGGAACGCCTACGCCACAAACAACGCGTGTTGTACAGATAGAACCTGGACCAATACCAACCTTAACAGCATGAGCACCTGCATCACGTAATGCAATAGCTGCCTCGCCAGTAACAATGTTACCTGCGATAATATCAATATCTGGATAGTGAGAAGAAATCCACTTAACCATATCGATAATGCCTTTTGTATGACCATGAGCAGAATCTACAACCAAAACATCAACATTTGCATCTGCAAGAGCTTCAACGCGCTCATAATCAGAGCCACCTGAAACAGCAGCTGCACAGCGAAGACGATATTGAGAATCGCGGTTTGCCATTGGCAAGCTCTTCTCAACAAGATTACGAACGTCTGTAAATGAATATAAACCAGCTAGTTTACCATCAGAATCAATTAGAGGAAGCTTACCCTTACGTGCCTTTAGCATGATATCATATGCTTGAGAATGTGTTGTACCTGCAACTGCTGTAATTGGGTTGCGAGTCATTACATCCTCAACCTTAACAGAATGATCATCTGTGTAATCAATATCCTTAGAAGTTAGAACACCAACTACTCTGTCATTTTCATCTAGAATTGGGAAGCCGGAGAACTTATAGCCCTTTTCTTCACGAATAGCCATAATCTCTGCAATTGTTTGACCACAGTGGAAAGTAATAGGCGCATGAATAAGACCATTTAGGTGATGCTTAACGCGGCTTACTTGATCAGCCTGAAGCTCAGGAGAAAGGTTCTTGTGGATTACACCGATACCACCAAGCATTGCCATAGCAATGGCCATACGGCTTTCTGTAACCGTATCCATAGCTGCACTCATAAATGGAATGTTAATGTTAATCCTAGATGTAAGACGTGTCTCTGTAGATGTAGAATCTGGAAGAAAATCAGCATATTGAGTGACTAGTGAAACATCGTCAAAAGTTAGCCCATCAAACTTGAAGTGGCTCATAAATTCATCTGTGTAAGGATTAATCTGCACGGGTACCTCCTAAATGGTATTTTTACTATATGTTTTCAGCACATTTTGTGCGCTTTTGCCAATTTATTATATCACTTAAATCACTATATATTCAAGCACATTTTTTCAAAAAAGAATGTATTTTTTGGATATATTTACAACTGCCGAATTTAGGTTTATTGCTATATAACAGCCAATTAATCTAAACGAACCATATCCGGTGTAAAATAGATTCCACCAGCTTTAACTGGTATGCCATCATTAAGCATATCAATCATTGTCTGCTGAAGCTTATTATCTGCCTTGTGTGTTGCAGGATCTATTTTATCATGTCCAAATACAAAGAAAATGCCCTCTTGTGTATTGAAAACAGGATACTTAAATATTCGACCATATTTCATAAACTTAACAAGATTGGATTCAGCAGGTAATCTTTGTAGCCATTGTTCATTTAAAATCCAAGATTCGCATGTGATAAGCTTTGCTTCAACACCACGATATTTCTTAAAGAAATCAAGTGCAAGAGGAAGAGTACGCTTTGCCTCTTCAAAATCCATTGACCTGCCACCTGGAATATGTAGGCCAAGTACTTTATCGCCAACCTTAGCTTGAAGTGTCCACTCTTCTTTCTTGATTGTTACAAGTTCACGAACTAAAGAACTATCACTTGTATTAAATGTATAGCCAGTAATTGTGTCATCAGTTTCTACAAGAGTTGTAGTAAACTCAATTCCTTCTGTAGCTTCATTTGGAAGTCTGTCGCCTACAGAATTAAACTTCCAACCATCACGAGCAAAAACAACATGCTCACCTGTTGTTTTGTTAATATAAATTGCTGGCATCCACCATTCAGAAAAATCATCAATAGCAAATTCAAATCGACCGACACGTGTAATTTTGCCGGCTGCACCCAAAGACAACCAAAAGATTTGGCTTGAAGTGAAGCCTGGCTTTCCTTCGTGTGCTGCCTGATAAATCTTTACAGCACCACCAATCCATTCTGCATGATGATGTGCATATTCTTTAGGTATGCTATAAGAAGCATAGCGCTGATAAAATAGAGGAATAGATGCAATTGCTAGCAGAAGCACAGGCAGACCAGCATTTTCTCCAAAGTATGGTTGTGGCTGTATCAAACCCCAGTTAACATTCTTTCTGTCAACATAAAGTCCCATATAAACAGCTGTCATAATTGAGCAGCAAACTGAATCTTTACCTAGCTCCTCAGCAACAGCAATAAGCCTGTCTTTTAAATCATCAAACCAAACAAGCTCAGGTAAGTACTTTTCAATAAATTCTGCCTTTAGAAATTCTGGACATTCAATTGGTCCATCTGGCATTGTCCAATCAAGCAAAGTTAAAACCTCAGCAAAGCTTGAGTCTAACTTTTGTCCTTTTAATAATTCAATAATTTCTAACTTGCGTGCTTCTTGAGCTGGTTCCATAATGACTCCACAAAAATATAATGATTCTTTAATTCCATTCAACAGGCAGTTTACACATTCCATCAAAGCCAGTAGCTGTTGGCAAATAAATTGGGATGTGATTTTCAAGACGATGGTAATTTATTGTATGATTACGATTATGCAATGAGAATGACATCATGTAATTACCTGAACGCAGTACTTTAGCGTCTACCTTGAGCATTAGCTTGCCTTTACCCTGGATGTAAGGTAAATCAAAGCCTTCAATTTCTGTATTGCTACCAAAAACAGTGCGACCAGCTTCATCAGTAATTGAGAAGCCAAAGGTAGGTGTTTCTATGCGTTCCGGTGCATCATATTCTAGCTCAAAGAACAATTGCTGATCATCATTTACCACACTAATAGGCTTGCCACAAGAATCAACTAGTTGAGCTGATGCTATTTTTGCCTCACCAGTTCCCCACTCTCTCTTTGCATCACCATTTTTGCCGTTAATTGTTGCTGCACCATATTGAGCAGCCATTTCATTTGGAGAACCAATACCTTTAAGTACTCCATGATCCAAGTATGCAATTCTATCTGAAATAGAACGAATTGTATGCATATCATGGGAAATAATTAGCATAGATTTGCCTTTGGATTTAAATTCATCCATTTTATCCAAACATTTACGCTGGAAATCAGCATCACCAACAGCAAGCACTTCATCAACAAGTAATATTTCAGGATCTACCTGAACAGCGACAGCAAATCCCAGGCGTACATACATGCCTGATGAATAAAAACGAACTGGCTGATCAATAAAATCTTTTAGACCAGAGAAATCAACAATTGCATCAAACTTTTTGCGCATGTCTTCTCTTGAAATTCCCATGATAGAGCCATAAAGCAAGACATTTTCGCGTCCTGTTAAATCTGGATGAAAACCTGCACCAAGTTCAAGCAAAGATGATATTGTTCCATTGCAAGTAACATGACCAATAGTTGGATACATAGTACCGGCAATAATCGATAGCATTGTTGATTTTCCTGCACCATTTGCACCAATAAGACCTAATGTTTCGCCTTTATGAACTTTGAAAGAAACATCATTAAGTGCAGTAAAGGTTTGGTGTTTACGGCGACGAATCAAATCTAATACAGCTGTTTTGAGTGAAGAAGCCGTATTGGAGAGATTAAAGCGTTTTGTAACATTACAAACATCAATTGCAACAGGTGTTGTAGTACTCATAGAACATCTCCAAAGCTCTTATCACCCTTGCGAATAGCAATCAGCCCCGCAACAAAAACAATAAAACAAATACTTGCAGAAACTAATATCCACCATAGAGATACGCCTTCTGGCACAGGTAATTGATTCTGCATTAAACCAGCACGATATGCACCTAAAATGCCTGTCATTGGATTTAGAAAAACAATGCCCTTTAACTGTGATGCTTCTGCAACACCAAAGACACTTACTATAGCATCTGTCTGCATTGATGTACGATAAAATACAGGCGACATAAAGAACCATGCAAGAGAACCTATTCCGATAATATGTTGTGTATCTCTAAAGAATACATTTGCTACGGAGCAAACACAGCAAATACCTATGCATAGCATAAGGTGCATCAGGATTGCAGGAATCAGCCAATAAATATTAACATACTCAAAGACTCCTGCTAAAATCAAATAAACAACAAGTACAGCAATTGTCAAAAGAAAATTTACGCCATTAGCTAATGCTGTGGACAGAGGTAAAATAATTCTTGGGAAGGAAACCTTTTTAACAAGATTAGTATTACCCACAATAGCATTTAATGAGTCATTCATACAACCCGCAGTAAATTGCCAAAAGACGATACCTGAAACTAGAAATGGCAAATAATCTGAGCCGTCAGCAAATTTAAGTAATTTTGCAAAACAAGCATACATCAAGATCATAAATGCTGGTGTCAAAAGAGACCAGAAGAATCCAAGTGCAGAATTCTTATATCTTATTTTCAAATTGCGAATTACAAGGATTGCAATTAACTCGCGTCGTTGTATTAGTTGTTTTATTAAATTCATAATAAATAAGGAAATATTTGGTAATAAATTTTTCAATATTGTAGCATATTATACCTTTTTTAGGCAACAAAATTGGTAAAAAATAGACTATTCTTATAAATAAATTTTTGTTAAATTTTATCAATTATTTATTGTAAATATTACCCAAATAACATAAAATATGAAGCAAATTTTTAAGGAATAATAGCAAATAGATATTCCGTATAATTATAGTAAGGATATTATGAGTAGTTCTAACAGATTTGATGCAGTAGCAAAAATTGGTGATAAACCAACACTTGAGAGAATTGAGCTTCCTCCAGCTAATATTGATTTTTATGCTAAGGATGTATTTAATGAGACTGCAATTCGACAATATCTTTCAAAAGGTATTGCTGAGCAGCTTATTGCTACAATCAATAATGGCACTCCTCTTGATCCTACAATTGCAGGTGATGTAGCTCATGCAATGAAGGAATGGGCAATTGAGCGTGGCGCAACACACTATACTCATTGGTTTCAGCCTTTGACAAGCGGCACTGCTGAAAAGCACGACTCATTCCTAGAACCAGATGGCAATAGCTCAGCTATTATGTCATTCAGTGGAAAGAATCTTGTAGTTGGCGAATCAGATGCATCAAGTTTCCCATCTGGTGGTATTCGTTCAACCTTTGAGGCTCGTGGTTATACTGCTTGGGATCCAACAAGCCCAGCATTTATTAAGCGCCATCCTAATGGAGCTACATTATGTATTCCTACAGCATTCTGCAGTTATACTGGTGCTGCTCTTGATAAAAAGACTCCTCTGCTCCGCTCCATTCAAGCATTAAAGGCATCTGTACGCCGTCTTATGAATTGCTTTGGTGTAGAGGAAGCTAACGCTAAGGTTACACTTGGTGCTGAGCAAGAGTATTTCCTAATAGACAAGAAATTCTATTTACAGAGACCTGATCTTATCCAGACCGGTCGCACATTATTTGGTGCACCTCCTGCAAAACATCAGCAGTTAGAAGACCACTACTTTGGCTCAATTAAGCCACGTATTGTTTCTTTCATGACAGAGGTTGAAAAAGAGCTTTGGGCACTTGGTATCCCAGCTAAGACTCGCCACAATGAGGTTGCTCCTGCTCAATTTGAATTAGCTCCTGTATTTGAGGAGTTAAATCTTTCTGTTGACCATAATATGCTTGTTATGGAAGTGCTTCGCACTGTAGCTGAGCGTTATGGCTTAATTTGCTTGCTTCATGAAAAGCCATTTGTTGGAGTTAATGGTTCAGGTAAGCACAACAATTGGTCAGTCTCTTATGGTTCACGCAACTTGCTTGACCCAGGTAAAGATCCTGAGCAGAATATGATTTTCTTAACTGTGCTTGCAGGTATTATTCGTGGTATTGATTTGCATGCAGATCTACTTCGTGCTTGCACATGCAGCGTAGGTAATGACCATCGTCTTGGTGCTGGCGAAGCACCTCCAGCAATTATCTCTATTTTCTTGGGTGATCAGCTTAATGAAATCGTAGAGCGTATTGTTGCAGGAGATCGCAAAGCAAGTAAAAAACTTGAGCCTATGCGAATTGGTGTGGACACCCTGCCACCACTTCCACGTGATGCAACTGACCGCAACCGCACAAGCCCATTTGCATTTACAAGCAACAAATTTGAGTTCCGCTCACCAGGTTCCAGCCAATCTTGTGCAAATGTTAACATGATGCTTAACACAATTGTGGCAGAGTCCTTAGATTATATTTCTGAAAAGCTTGAGAAGGTACAACAAAAAGAATTTACAGAGCAGCTTCAGATTATTCTTAAGGATATAATGAAGAAACACAAGCGCATCATCTTCAATGGCAATGGCTATAGTGAGGAATGGCGCAAGGAAGCTGAAAAGCGTGGCTTACCAAATCTTGCAAATACACTTGAAGGTCTTAAGCCTTTATTGGACAACAATAATCAGAAATTCTTAGAAAAGTATGCTGTTCTATCTAAAATAGAAATGAGCTCACGATATGAGGTATTCCTTGAGGATTATTATCGCAGACTTCGCATTGAGGGCGAGATTGCTTCAGAGCTTGCAAGTAGTGTAATTATGCCTGTGGTTATGGCTGAATACAAGTTTGCTGTAGAGGCATTAGAAACAGCTACTGCTATAAAACTAAAGGCAGGAACTAAGGGTATAAGAAACAAGGCAACTATACTTGGTGTTGGCATTGATGCGATTACAGAATGTTGCTCTATGCTTAATGCTGCATTGGTTGAAATGAATGCACCTGCAATTATTGAAGAGATGACAAAGCTTCGTAAGATTGTTGATGATTTAGAGTGCGTTGTTGATGACCAAAAGTGGCCATTGCCAAAATATCGAGAAATGTTATTCTTGTACTAAGATAAAAGGGGTTGCGATGCAACCCCTTTTTAATACACGAATGAAGTTTTTTTGTTTTTCAAGGACACGAATGTGCTCTAATTTGCACGAATGATTCGTGCTTGCATATAGGCAGAGTCAGTAATGACGGAGTAACGAGGGGTATTGACATCTGTGCCAAAATTTGGTTTAATGGTTTCATATATAGGAGAAACTGGATATCTGCCGTAATTGAGACGGGTGAGAACTGACTGTTTCTCCTCTATTGTTTTTGGATAGATTATTTTATCTATATTTGGGTGGTTAATTTGATTAAGTAGTATTAGGAACGATTGGATATTAGAGTAAATAGTTTTGTGCTATTTCTATTGAATTGGTTTAAGCTTAAATTCTTTAGATACCATTCGTGTAAATCCGTGCATATCCGTGTTACACAAACACTATCCTAATATCTATATTAGTGTGCATTCGTTCGTATTTGTGTAGTCCCAATTTTCGTCTGTTGTTAAAATTGCTTTGCCAGCCTTTAACGATGCTGGAACATCAAGAACGCGCTGATTTTTGCTTCCTCTGAAGCGTAGTTCTAAATCGCGCTCAGCTAAAACAAATGGACCATCAACCAATATGTCTAACTGATTAAGCAGTTCATGAATTGCAGGATTTTTTGAAGCTAATAATTCTTCAAATGTAAAACCTGTAAACGATGCAACATTATAGCCCGACTCTTTAAGCAGGCGTGCAAGTAATGCCAAACCTTCTGGTTGGCAAAATGGTTCTCCACCACTAAATGTGACACCAGATTGTAATGGATTGTGCTTGATGCGATTGAAAATATATTCGACAGAATAATCAGTGCCCACACCAAATTCATGCGTCTCAGGATTATGACAACCCTCGCAATGATGTGGACACCCCTGAACGAAAAGGACGAACCTTAAGCCAGGTCCGTCCGTTATCGAATCTTCTTCAATGCCTGCAACATTAAGCATTGTCTTTTGTGCCATGCTTTACTCGCTCTGACTCTTCGCAACGCTTTGCATCATTGAAACGATCAACGGTACCTACAAGGTATCCTGTGATGCGTCTGATTCGCTCGAACTTTACACCATTACCGAATGTGCCGTTCTGAGCTCCATATTTCTTGGATTCAGCAGTTGAGTTCATTTAGATTATTACTCCTTGTGTTTGGTTTTGGGTTATAAATTACTTAATTAGACATGGCATATTTGGATAAATGCGACGTAGCTCCTCTAACTTTTCAGGGCTGATTGTCTCATTTTCACGGCGACCACAACGTGGGCAAACATCTTCAATAATGCCTGTGTAACCACATACTGGGTCTCTGTCAACAGGATGGTTTACGGAACCGTAACCAATACCTGCATCGTGCATAGCACGAACTACTGCCTCAAATGCCTTAGGATTGTGTGCTGTATCACCATCTAATTCAACATAAGAAATGTGACCAGCATTTGTCAATGCATGATAAGGAGCCTCAAGGCGAATCTTATCAAATGCAGAGATACGGAAACGAACTGGAATATGGAAGCTATTTGTGTAATATTCCTTATCTGTTACGCCAGGAATAATTCCATAACGCTTCTTATCCATACGAATAAAGCGACCAGACAAGCCCTCAGCTGGTGTAGCAAGAAGTGTATAGTTCATGCCCTTCTCTGCTGAACGATCATCAAGGAACTTACGCATACGACCAATAATTTCAAGGCCCTTCTGCTGTACTTCCTCGCTCTCACCATGGTGCTTACCATAAAGTGCTGTCAATGTTTCTGCAAGACCAATAAAGCCTAGTGAAAGAGTGCCGTGCTTTAGAACTTCACGAACCTCATCATTCCAACCTAGCTTCTCAGAATCTATCCAAACACCTTGACCCATTAGGAATGGGAAATTACGTACGCGCTTACGTGCCTGAATCTCAAAGCGATCCTCAAGCTGCTTGCAAACCAACTCCATCTTTCTAAATAGATTATCATAGAAAGCATTCTCATCCTTATTTGCTTCAATAGCAATACGAGGCAAGTTGATAGATGTAAAGCTTAGGTTACCACGACCAGGAGCAATCTCACGATCACGATCAAAAACATTACCCATCACACGTGTGCGGCAGCCCATGTATGAGATTTCAGTTTCTGGATGACCTGGCTTATAGTACTGCAAGTTAAATGGTGCATCAATAAATGAGAAGTTAGGGAACAAACGCTTTGCGCTAACACGACATGAAAGCTGGAACAAATCGTAGTTAGGATCACCCTCATTGTAGTTTACACCAGATTTAACACGGAAAATCTGAATTGGGAAGATAGGTGTTTCACCCTGGCCAAGACCACGCTCAGTTGCAAGTAGCATATTCTTAACAACCATTCTACCCTCTGGAGATGTATCCATACCATAGTTGATAGAGCTGAATGGAGTCTGAGCACCAGCACGGCTGTGCATGGTGTTAAGATTGTGAATCAATGCTTCCATTGCCTGATATGTTGTTGCATCTGTCTCTGCATAAGCTTCACGAGCGACAAACTCAAAAATCTTCTTAGCTGTAATTTCTGAATTTGTTGTTTCAATCAACCATGCCATTGCTGCAGCAGAAAATTCATCATTAGCCTTAATTGATGGCTCAGTACCAGTATTTTGCTTAATATGCTCAAGAGCCAACTTTACGCTGTCCTTGGATATATCGCATTCTGGAGCAAGTAGCTTAAATGCCTTAACTGTATTGGAAATAAGGCTCTTGCGATATGTCTTCTTTACTCCTGGAGCTAAACCATAATCAAAGTTTACGATTGATTGACCACCATGCTGGTCATTCTGATTTGATTGTACAGCGATACAAGCAAGTGCTGCATAACTGCGAATATCATTAGGCTCACGTAGGAAACCATGACCTGTAGAAAAACCACCAGAGAACAAGCGAATCAAATCGATCTGGCAGCATGTTGTTGTCAAAGCATAAAAATCAAAATCATGAATATGAATATCGCCCTCACGATGTGCACGAGCATGATCTGCAGCAAGCAGATACTTCTCATAATAATCCTTTGCACCTTCGCTACCATACTTAAGCATCATGCCCATAGCTGTATCGCCGTCAACATTTGCATTATCACGCTTCATATCGCTAGCGCTTGCATCAGCAAAGGTTAACTCATCAAAGATACGCATTAGGCCTGTCTTCATCTCACGTGTACGTGTACGAGAAGCACGATATAGGATATATGCTTTAGCAACATCCTCAAAGCCTTCCTGCATAAGTGACAATTCTACAGCATCTTGTATCTGTTCTACTGTTGGGCGCTTATCTTTAAAGTTATTCTCCAAAATCCCATAAACACGGTCAAACACACGCTCTGCATCTTGCATTTCTCCATGCCCTACTGCATGCATAGCTTTGTATATTGCCTCTGAGATTTTTGCACGCTCAAACTGCGCGATACGACCATCACGCTTAACAATACTTGTAAACATAACCATTCCTTGTTTGATAAAGATTGAAAATCGAAATATCGTCAAATTCTAAGTCGGATTTTAAGTGATTTGACACCACTATTAAAGCAAAAAACGCCTATTGATTTCAAGATGTAATTTCTACAAAAGTTATAACACACTTATTTTCAAATAGTTATATATATTAAAAAGTTATTAACAGGGGTATATGGTAATTAAAAGGCGAAAAATCACACTAAATTTAGTGTTTTAATTATTTTGCATACACTACTAATTGTGTGATTTTTTCGCAAAAAGTATAAAAAAACCACAATTTTATGCTTGACAAATATTTACAACTTGATATTTGCATGTCAGATGCTGTTGTATATAGTTAAAAGCATAAAAAAAACCACAAGTCCATTAGAGTATAGGAGCTTGTGGTCATCAAATTATTCTGAATACAATGTGTACTATTATTTAACTATAAGTAATGAATTAATGTCCAAAAAATCGAGGAATTTTGAAAAATATTCTACGCTTTTCTTCAGGCAATGGTTTCATTTTATAGATAAAATACAAACCTGGAAGCGACAACAACAAATATAATTTAAAATATAGCTTATATGAGTCAAGTGTATATGCTGCAAATTGAGTGTTTGAATATTTAATCATACACCAACCTAGCGCCATTCCCACCAATCCACCAGCAGCACCTGTCAGAACAGCCTGTAGAATTGACGCTGCCACAGAATTTTCTTTAGGAACAACATGTAAAAAATAATGCTGTGTACAATTAGGCAAAGCTGTATTACATGCTCCATTAGTGATAAAGGCAATGATTAATAAAATTGTAGTAAATTTATTAGGCATATTTATCCATAATATTGATAGCAATACAAGTGCCAAATAAAATACAAACATAACCTGGCGAGGGCCATACTTTCGGCTTAGTATTCCTGCAAAATTAGAGAATACTGCTGAAGCCGCAAATTGACACAATGCAAACCATAATGCTGCAGAATCAGATAATTCATAAACTCGCTTGATAATAGCAACAGAAATAGGCAGCATCAAAATCAAAAAGACATTATTGACAAAGTTCACCAAAACAAGCTTCATAAATGGCTTATTTTTTAAAGCAATCCGCATCTCTGACCAAATTGGTTTTTTAGCAGAGTCTCGCAGCACCTCAGTCTCATCAACCATTAACATAAAGCGAGATGCAAATACACCCAACACAGAACCGAATATTATCAAACCTGTTAATGTCCACAAATGAGGCTTAAATGTTAAAATAGGAATAATCAGAAGTAACAGAGCAGCAAAGCAAAATATATAAAAGTATGAACCAGCCTTGCCTATTACAGTACCGCGGTCCTGTTCTGAGGTCAATTCTCCAAGCAGAGGAACAGTCATAACCACACCTGCAGCTCTTAGCCCATAGAATGCATATGCACTGAGAACAAGGGTTATCAATGGCAAATAAGGAATACCCAAATAAAACCAAAGAGCAGATGATGCACAGCACACAGCTGCAACATTTCGCAAAACCCAGCAAATACTTTGTGTTTTTGCAGCTCCCCAACGAGCAGTAAAGTATCGACCAAGAGGCAAAAGTGTAAAGCCTAAATTCAGCATACTTCCTAATATGGTCACGACAATGTCGTTGGCGCCAATTTCCATTGCTAAAAGCAAAATTATAGTTTCTCCTAAGCACATATAGGAGAAGCCGTTCGCCATATTAAAATAGTAAATGCCTTTTATTGACCTAGCCTTCTGGGATGGTGTTAGTGGTCCAATACAAATCATTTTTTACAGCAATAAAATTGTTAATATATAATGCAAAATAGAATTAAGGCGTCAGGCATTTACAGCCTGACACCCCTTTGAAAAAATTATAAGGAAATAACCTTTACGCAACGCTCGTAAGCATCCTTAAGGAATTCAATATATTTATCCTTAAATGGAGTGTTGCCTTGAGACATCTCAAAGCTGAAGCAGCGAGGATATGCTGATTTACGAACATCATCGCACAAACGCTTCCAATCAATAATACCATACAATGGAGGCTGATGCTGATCTCCTCCACCATTATTGTCATGGAAATGCAATGCCTGAAGTCTGTCAAGATTACGCTCTAAGCACTCAATACCATTTGCTGTGCTTCCATCCTTCCAGTCAATATTTCCGTGACCAGAATCATAGCAAAGACCTACGCACTCTGCTGGATATTCGGAAAATACCTTTTCCAAAATTTCAAAAGTATCAAGAGCACCATTTTCAAGAGCCAAAGGAACACCTAGCTGCTCACACATAGGCATAAGCTCATCAAGAGACTTTCTCAATGCATCTACTCTGGCCCATTGCTCTGCCTTCTGCTCTTCTGTGCTATTTCTATTAATCATAGGGATATGCATCATAACAGTACCTGTACCCTCAAGCATATGAAGCATCTCAATACGATTCTTTACAATCTCCACACCTTGCTTGCGATATACCTCCTGAGGATTATACCAGCAACAAAGAGGACCACCACCGATAGAACCTTCTGAGCCATGAATATCAAGCAGCTTCAAATCGTATTTCTTTAGCAAGCTCTTAATATACACGATTTCATCTGTTGTATAAAAATGGTCTGTGTTCCACTGATGGCACCAATGTAGGTGTGTAAAGCCTGCACCAGCCTCTTCACGAGCTTCCGCAATATAGCGTAGTGCATTCTCAGGATCTCCGCCAGATGAAAAATAATCTGTTGCAATTGCAATATCCATGTCATTACCCTTTTTTTATATTTTACAAATTTAATTTGAAAAGTATGCCTTACCCAATCTTTTCAATCAGGTAAGGCATGGTTAAATTATTCGTACTTGAACTTAAGTGTCTTAAGATCAGAATTCTTTGAAGAGCTTCCAACCATAATCTCAAAATCACCAGACTCAACAACTGTTTCGCACTTACGATTTACAATTGCAAAGCTCTCGTATGGCAATTCAAACTCTACAAACTTCTCTTCGCGTGGCTTTAGATTTACCTTCTTCCACGCAATCAAATTCTTGCGTGGCCATGAAACAGAGCTTACACAATCGCGCATGTAAACCTGAACTGTTTCAACACCCTCGTAATTGCCTTGATTACGTAGGCGAACTGTAAACTTAACATTTTCGCCATGCTTGTACACATTCTTCTCAAGAGTTGGGAAGCGATATTGATACTGTGTATAAGACAAACCAAAGCCGAATGGGAATACGCCAAAGAAGCCCTTGCCCTGCATATCAGCATAATGCTCTTGGTGAGCACCTGCTGGCTGATTGTAGTAAACAGGAATTTGGCCAACATGACGTGGGAATGTGATTGGTAGACGGCCCTGTGGATTTACCTTACCGCTAATGATATTAGCAGCAGCCTCACCTGCCTCCATACCAGGTGAGAACATGCATAGAATTGCACGAGCCTTATCTGCATGCTCTGTAATAATCAATGGACGTGAACCTGTGAATACAACAACAACAGGAACACCTGTTTCATTCAAAGCAGCAAACAGCTCATTCTGTCCGCCAAGAAGCTCAAGAGTTGCAGTACTGCACCACTCACCAATATAATCCAAATGATCACCAACCTGAAGAATTACTACATCAGAAGATTTTGCAATCTCAACAGCATGTGCAATCTCACTTGCATTGTAGCTAGTGATTCTACCTGAGCAACCACGTGCATATACAACATCCTTGTCGCTATACTCTGCAAGAATGCCATCAAGAAGAGTCTTTGTCATACGGCGTTCATGACGCTGCATGACACCTTGAAGCTGACCTGCACCCAACGACCAGTCACCTAGCTGCTGCAAGTCATCATCTGAGTTTGGTCCAATTACTGCGATACGCTTAATTGCATCGCGGCGCAAAGGTAGCAAATTATCATTTTTCAAAAGCACAGCACTCTTCTCTGCTGCTTCCAATGCAAGCTTACGATGCTCCTCGCAGCCGATAATCTTAGATGATTTATCTAAATCATAATAACGTGGATTTTCAAATAGTCCAAGCTTAAACTTTAGAGAAAGGATGCGTTTGACTGCTGCATCAATATTCTCCATTGGGATTTTACCAGAGTTTACATTTTCAAGTGTTCTTGCATAATAATCGCCAGGTGTCATCATCATATCATTACCTGCATTAGTAGCAACAGCAGATGACTCGCTTGAATTTTGAGTAACAAATTGCTCTGCATGAAGTCTCCAGCAATTACCCCAATCAGTAACAACCAATGCGTCAGAATTCCACTCATCACGAAGAATTGTCTTTAGAAGCCAATCATTTGCTGTGCAAGGAACACCATCAATAATTTGATATGCTGTCATAAAAGAAGCTACACCAGCCTTTGCAGCCTCCTCAAATGGAGGAAGGAATACTGCGCGCATCTTACGCTCAGAGTGATCGCTCTCAGAAGCCTCGCGTCCGCCCTGAGTTTCACCATAGCCAGCAAAGTGCTTTGCACACGCTGCCACGCTCTCAGGATCAGAAAGGCTCTTACCTTGATAGCCACGAACCATAGCAGCACCTAGCTTGCCAATGATGTAACGATCCTCACCAAAAGTTTCATTTACGCGTCCCCAACGAGCATCGCGAGCCATACAAAATACAGGGCTGAATGTCCAATGACAGCCTGTGTAAGCCATTTCACGAGCAGTTGCACGAGCAACGCGTTCGCACAATTCCTCATCCCATGCGCAAGCCATACCTAGCTGGGTTGGGAACATTGTTGCATTATGCTCCATTGAGTGGCCATGGATAGCATCAATACCTACTAGCAAAGGAATGCCTAAACGAGTTTCTTCAACAGCAGCTTTCTGTGCTTCATACAAATCTTCATCTACACCGCAAAGGATAGAGCCAATAGCTTGCTCTCTTACTGCCTTAACAACATCGTCAAATACAGGCAACTGAACCATCTGACCGACCTTCTCTTCAAGGGTCATACGGCTCATCAAATCATTTACACGCTCTTCTATTGATAATTCTGGATTTTTATATGGTGCATTATTCATAATATATATGCTCATTTATAATTTTTTGAAAAAAATGCCACTTTGGCAACTAATTTGAATTTATTTTATCAAAAAATAAATAGCGTTTCTAGAAATAATGAACCAATAAACAAAAAAACCTCCACATAATTTTGTGAAGGTTTAGAAAATTGGGGTGAATGACGGGGCTCGAACCCGCGACAGCCAGAACCACAATCTGGAGCTCTACCAACTGAGCTACATTCACCATCTCGTAAAAAGATGCGCATATAGTACCACAAACTAACTACCCGATGCAAGCACTATTTTTATTTTTTTTGAAAAAACTTTTGCAAATTACAGAAGAGATTTACTTGATAAATTGGGAATAGTAAAAATTCAACCTAATGAAGTAACCTTAGATCCAATACTATTAGGAGAAAAATTTAAGAAACATGCAGACGAAGTAATTCTTAAAAAAAATGGTGTCTCATCTTCTAATTCTAAATAAACCACTGATTCGCAACCTTCTGAAACTTTAAAAGCGTATTCCTATCAAGTTAGCGAAATTGAGGTTTTGCCAGGAACGTTAGAAGAGGCGAAATCTCACACCCTTCCCACTGACAAAACCTCAATCACTGGCAATAATTTAAAGAAAAGACACCAAAACTAAACTAACTCAACTAAAATAGAGTTTTGTCACATAGACCATTGTTGTAGCATAACCGAAAATTTACTACAAAGATGGTCCTGTAATGCTTTGTCTTAAATACTGTATTTTTTGTACATTATTCAATCAAAACAACGCTATTTTATGCTTTATCAAAGATTTTGTAAACACAAAATCACA
>JAFPBK010000031.1 GCA_017424105.1 Kiritimatiellia bacterium
CTTTTAGATTACTATCTTGAAAGACAAGTAGCTATGACATCAAGTATATAAAAGAAAAAAAAATGGGTTGAACCGCCGTATGCCGAACGGCACGTACGGTGGTGTGAGAGGAGGAGTTAAAACTCCTCCTACTCGATTTGTAAAATGAATAAATCTTGCTAATCGTTTCTTTTCTTTAATTGACTCATACTTATTAAAAATGATATTATTTATACAAATACAACGATAGTACTATGTGCATCGTTGCTTGTGTTATACATTTTAACTTAGGAAAAATTATGGATATAAATATTCTAGGACGTCCTTGGGAGACACCAACTCTACCTTATATCGGTCGTTTGCGCGCACGTGCAACTCTTTTCCCATACAAGACAGAAAAGTCTGCTCTTTCACTAAACAGAGAGAAGTCAACATGGGTTCAATCTCTTAATGGTAAATGGGCTTTCTCTTTCCATGAGAGAGTGCAGGATGTACCAGATGCAGAGCTAATTGATGCAAAGCTTAATACATCAAAGTGGGATAAGGTTGATGTTCCTGGAAACTTTACAATGCAGGGCTACTCAATCCCTCACTATACAAATGTTAAAATGCCTTTTGAGGCAGAAATTCCTACAGTTCCTGAGGCAAATCCTACAGGTGTTTATCGTACAGAATTTGAAGTGCCAAAGGCTTGGCTAAAGCGTAGAACTGTTTTGCACTTTGGTGGTGTTGAGAGCGTTGCTTACGTATTTTTGAATGGCAAGCGCGTTGGTATGTTTAAGGATACACGCCTTCCTTCAGAGTTTGATATTACAAAGTACCTTGTAGAAGGAAAGAATGTTCTTGCAGTAATGGTTATCCGTTGGTCTGATAGTTCATATATTGAGGACCAGGATCACTGGTGGCAGGCTGGTATCTATCGCGATGTTTATCTATATAGCCAAAGCAACGATATCTTTATTGAGGACGTAACAATCCAGGCTGGCTATGATTACAATACAGGTGCAGGTGAGTTAGTTGTAAAGACAAAGACAAACTTTACTGCTCCACCTGAGGCAACAAAGTATTACGACATAGAGGTTATGCTTTATGATATGGAAGATAAGCCAATTCTTAAAAAGCCTCTTGTTGGTAAGGGTTGCACTGATTATCGTGTGTCAGAGAATATTACAACCGTTTCCACAACAATAAAGAAGGTTGCTCCATGGTCTGCTGAGGTGCCAAATCTTTATAAGGTTGTTATCACACTTAAGGATATCAATGGTAAGGTAGTTGAGTATACATCTCAGCGCACAGGCTTCCGTACAATTGAGCTTAAGAATCGCGAGCTTCTTGTTAATGGTTGCCCAGTGCTAATCCGTGGTGTAAACCGCCATGACCATGATTTCAAGCTTGGTAAGACAGTTCCTTATGAGTGCATGCTTCAGGATGCAATCCTAATGAAGCAGTTTAACTTCAATGCTGTTCGTTGCTGTCACTATCCAAATGACCCACAGTGGCTTGATATCTGTGATGAGTTTGGTTTGTATGTTGTTGATGAGGCAAATATTGAGTCTCACGCATATTATAATTACACATGCCGCTCAGAGGATTTCCGCCTAGCATATCTAGAGCGTGGTTCTCGAATGGTTATCCGCGATAAGAACCATCCATCAATTATTTTCTGGTCATTAGGTAATGAGTCTGGCTATGGTGAAAACCATGTAGAGATGGCTCGCTGGATTCGTCAGTATGATCCAACTCGCTTATTGCATGGTGAAGGTCCAATGCATACCACATGGCACCAGAACGGTGGACTATTTGGTTCCCCAATTAGCCATGTTGCAACAGATGTAATCAACCCAATGTACACAACCATTGAAAATTGCATTCGCTATGCAACAGAGGTTGAGGATACACGCCCAATGATTCTTTGCGAGTACGCTCATGCAATGGGTAACAGCTGCGGTTGCTTGAAGGATTACTGGGATGCATTCTACAAGTATCATGGCTTGCAGGGTGGTTATATCTGGGACTGGATTGATCAGGGCCTTTTGAAGTATGATGACAAGGGTCAGCCATTCTGGGCTTATGGTGGTGATTTTGGTGATAAGCCAAATGATATCGATTTCTGCTGCAATGGTATGGTTCAGCCAGATCGTTTGCCAAAGCCACAGATGTATGAGTTTAAGAAGGTAGTTCAGCCTCTAATGTTCAAGCTAATCGATGCAAAGAAGGGTATCATTGAAGTTAAGAATATGGACTTCTTCCGTTGCGCTGATTGGTTGGAGGGTTCTTGGTACATTGAGATCGAGGGCAATCCTACAACTAAGGCACCAGTTCCAATGGGACACTTCCACATCAAGCCACAGGAAACAGTTCAGATTACATTGCCTGGCTACGACTATAGCAAGCTACCACTTGCTGCAGAAGAGCAGGAGGCATTCCTAGTTGTTGTTGCTCGCACATGTGAGGAGACAATTTGGGCACCAGCTGGTCATGAGGTAGCATGGGAGCAGTTCTCAATTCCTCTTGAGGTTTCTGAGGAGCTAGAGCTCCCTGAGCCAAATTGGGATTTGGAGCAGCCTCTTGATGTAAAGACAGACTCTGCCACACAGCTGACAATTACTTCAGGTACATTGAAGCTTGTTGTTGATAAGAAGGCTGGTAAGCTAAGCACAATGGAGATTGATGGCACACCAGTTATTACATCTGGTCCTGAGTTCAATCTATGGCGTGCACCACTTGATAACGATGGTGTTAAGGGTGCTCAAGAGCAATGGCGAGCACACTGGAAGCCATTGGGCCGTTGGTGCAATGATGGCTTAAATAAACTAACACAAAAGCTTGTTGAGTTTAAGGCAGATGCAACAAAGTCTGGCATTGTTATCAAGACAAAGCATAGCTACACACCTGCAGTAAAGAAGGATAAGCCAATTGTTGTAGATAGCGTTTATACAATTGGTCTTGGTGGCTTGGTTAAGTGTAAGCACACCTTTAATTATCCAGAAGGTCTTGCAGATCCTCCAATGCTAGGTATGGCAATGGTTACTGGCGAGGGCTTTGAGGAGCTAAATTGGTTTGGTCTTGGTCCAATTGAGACTTATGCAGACCGTAAGGCAGGTGCTCTAGTCAGTGAGTGGGATAATCTGGTTACAAATGAGTACTTCCCATACGTACTTCCACAGGAGAGTGGTAACCACGAGGATACTCGTTGGTTCACACTTGTAAATGAGGAAGGTAAGGGCTTCCAGATTCAGACTGCTAAGAAACCATTTGGCTTCAGTGCACGTCACTATTCAACTGATGATATTACAAAGTGTATGCATCATAATGAGCTAACTCTTCGCAAGGAGACATTTGTTCAGATCAATGCAATACAGCGTGGTTTGGGTACATCAAGCTGTGGTCCTGACACCTTGGCTAAGTACAAGATTAAGCCAGGCAAGTATGTTCTTGAATACTACATTTTGCCAATCTCTGAATAATGGCTAATAAAAAAGGCGTCCTTCGGGGCGCCTTTTTTGTTAGCCAAAAAAGCACCTTAATTTTAGCCTTTTTATTCCTATCCAATAGCCTAATTTAGGCTAAACTTTTTGTTGCTAGAATTTTGTTAAATATGCTATAATTTATACAAATTATTTACTTATAAAATTTGAGGTTTTTTGTGTATTTACAAGCTCTTGAGATAGTCGGCTTTAAAAGCTTTGCAAATAAGACTCGGTTAGTGTTTGAACCGGGTATTACCGCTATTGTTGGACCAAATGGATGCGGTAAGAGTAATGTTTCAGATGCAATTCGTTGGGTTCTGGGTGAGCAGAGACCTACAGCACTGCGTGGCTCTGCTATGACAGACGTTATTTTCAATGGTACAGATTCTCGTAAACCATTAGGTATGACTGAGGTTTCTGTAACATTTGCTGATTGCGAGAAGCAGCTCGGTACTGAGTATAATGAAGTGACAATTACTCGCCGAGTATTCCGTTCTGGCGAAGGTCAGTACTTTATTAACCGCACCCCATGTCGTTTGCGTGATATTCAGCGCTTGTTTATGGATACAGGTGTCGGTACATCCTCTTATTCTGTTATGGCTCAGGGTCAAATTGATGCTGTTTTGTCATCTCGCCCTGAGGATCGCCGTGCTATCTTCGAAGAGGCAAGTGGTATTACACGCTTCAGAGCAGACCGCAAGGAAGCAATGCGTAAGCTTGATCAGACAGATGCAAACTTGATGCGCTTAGGTGATGTTATCCGTGAGTTGCATCGTCAGATTGGTTCATTGCAGCGTCAAGCAGGAAAGGCTCGCCGCTATAAAGAGCTTCAAGCAGATTTACGTAAGTATGATTTGTATGTAACAATTGAGCGAATTAAAGAGCTGGATGCAAAGGCAAACAGCCTTATTGATAAGCATGACTCAATTGTTGCTTTAGTTCGTGATTTGACAGACCAGGTTGAAGCAGGCGAAGAAGCTAATGCTGCAGCTCGTGAGCAAGTAATGGAGCTTGAGCGTCAAATTGGTGTTGCAATGGAAGCATCAATGCAGGCTCAGGGTCGCCGCAATCAGGTGGTTGAATCAATCCGCATCAATGAGCAACGCATTCTTGAATATAAGCGTTGGCATGAGCGTGATAATAGTGAAATTTCAGAGACACGTGCAACTCGTGGCATTCAGCAGGAGCGCATCGAGCAGCTTGCTGAGCAGCTTGAGGAAATCGAGGGTAAGCTTGCTGCAGCAGAGGATGTTCTAACAGCTGCTCGTGCAAACTTTGACGAGAAGCGCAGTGCTTCAGAGGCTACACGTAATGAGCTTCAGCGCCTGCGTAATGAGTCTGTTGATTTAGAGCGTACACATGCTCGCTTGCAAAATGAACTTACTGAAGTTCAAGCAGCTGAGCGCGAGAATATTCTAAAGCGTGAAAGACTTGCTTCTGAGCTGGAGTCAGCAAAATCTAATATTGCTTCTCTTGAGGATCGCTTAGATACAGTAAGTGGTGAGCTGGAAACTCTTAATGCAATGGTTGATGCAAATGGTGATGCTGTTTCATCAGATCAATCAGCAATCAGCTCAATCAATGCTCAAATCCAGCAGCTTCAGCAAGCACGTGCAAGCCTTCAAGCAGATATTGCTGTGCATGAGGCACGAATCCAATTTCTTACAGATGCTGCTTCTTCTGATGCAGATACACCAAATGGCAATCGCCAGCTGACAGCAGAGAATAATCCACTTGGATTAGAGAGTGGAGCAGTGATAGGTTCACTGGCAGAGCGTTTGTCAGCTCCAGCAGAATACAGAACTGCTCTTGAAGCTTCTTTACGTGCATGGTTGGATACAATCGTTGTTAAGGATATGGCAGTTGCAAAGCAAGCAATTGCTGCAATACTAGCTTCCGATGCACCTGCTTCAACACGAGTTGTTGCTCTTGCTGGTGCAAATGATAATCAGCTTTCAGGGGAGACTCTGCCACGACTATTGGACTGCATCACATGTACGCCAGATTTTAGGCCAGTTGCTGAGCGTTTGCTTGGTAATGTACTTGTTGTTGCAGATGTTGCAGAGCTTCCAGCAGAACTAAATCCTGCAGCAATTTATGTTACAAAGAATGGTGCCGTATTTCGTGGCAATGGCTTAGCTGAGCTTTGGGTGCCAGATTCATCTGCGTCAAATCCTTTGGCTCGTCATATGCAAATTGAGGACGAAACAAAGCTGCTTGATGAGCTACGTGACCAATTTGATACACTTTTGAATGAGCTTGACGATTGCGAGGCAAAGCGCACACAGGTAGAGAAGCAACTTGGTGAACATCGTGCATTGCTGGAGCAGAGCTCTCGTGCTGCTGCTCAGAAGGAAGGTGAGGAGCGCACAATTGAGCGTGATCTTGCTTCTGCACGTGCACGCTATACACAAGTAGACAGTGAGCTAAAGGCCCTTGGTGCTGCAGTAGAAAATGGTTCCTCTCGCAGTAATGAGCTTGCTGAGCGCATCAATTCTATGGCAGAGAGCCGCACTCGTATTGCTGATGCTGTTGCTGCATTTTCAACAAATGTTCATGAGGCTGAGGAAAAATTCCTTGAGGCACAAAGTGCTCTTACAGATGCTCGCTTAGCTCATGCTTCTATTACACAGCAGAATGACAACCTGAAGTCACAGTATAACACTGGCATGATGCGTCTGACCGACTTGGACAGACTTATTGAGGGTCGTCTTGCAGGTCTGAAAGCTTATGATGACAGTATTGCTAAGCTGACCGCAGAGAATCAGCAAAATACAGATGCTCTTGATGTTCTTGAAGAGGATGTTAATGCTAAGAATGTGAAGGTTACAGAGCTACGCTCCGAGCGTACTACTCATCAAGCAGCTCTTGATCAGGCAGAGCGCATTCTTCACAATACACGTGTTGAGCTTTCAAAAACAGAAGGTGAGCGTAATCAGCTTGAGGTTTCTATTGCAGAGCAATCTCTTCGTAAGCAGAATATCTATGATCGCTTGATGATTGATTGGCACCTGACACCTGAGCAGCTTGTTGCAGAGCCTCCAGCAGATTGGGGAGAGGAGAATCCACCTGACTTGGCAACAGCAGAAGCCCTAATCAAGGATTTACGCCAAAAGATGGATGAGCTTGGTCCTGTAAATCTTGTTGCTATTGAAGAATATCAAGAGATTGAAGAGCGCCATGCATTCTTAGTTGCCCAAGAAGCAGATTTAACAAGTGCTAAAGCTAAGCTTATTGACTTGATTAAGGAAATTGACCAAAAGTCAACTGAGATGTTTAAGGACACATTTGAAAAGGCTAATGTAAACTTCCAGACAATGTTTACACGTCTCTTCAATGGTGGTACAGCTCAGCTTTCATTGCTTGATGGTGAGGATATTCTAGAGTGCGGTATTGATATTGTTGCACGCCCACCTGGAAAGAAACCTTTGAGCGTTTCTCAGCTTTCTGGTGGTGAGCGTACAATGACAGCGGTTGCACTTTTGTTCGCAATTTACATGATTAAGCCAAGTCCATTTGCTTTGCTTGACGAGTTGGATGCTGCGCTTGACGATTCTAACATTGGTCGCTTCGTTGGTGCTCTTAAGGACTTCCTAGAGCTATCTCAGTTCCTAATCATTACCCATAACCAGCACACAATTGCTGGTGCAGATATTGTTTATGGTGTAACACAAGAGGAAAAGGGTATCTCTAAGATTATTTCAATGCGCTTGAAGCGTATTGGTGTTCAAGAGTTACAAGAAGAGGAGCTTCCAGAGGTTGCTGCACCACCTCCACCAAGTAAGCGTAAAATGAAGCGCTACGAGAAGCTCGGAGAAGAGGAATAATTTTTAATTTAATATATATTAAGGGACAATATGAGTGTATTTGAAATTGGTATGCTTGTTGCATTTGGTTTTAGTTGGCCAATAAGCATTATAAAAACATTACGTGCAAAGCGTGTTTCAGGAAAAAGCCCATTGTTTTTGGTAATCATAATGCTTGGCTATGTGTCAGGTATCTTACATAAGATATTCTATGCTTATGATTTTGTGCTTTGGCTTTATGTTCTTAACCTATTGATGGTTGGCTTTGATTTGCTACTATATCTACACTACAGAAAGCAAGACTAATAGGACGGTGTAGAATGAATTTATTCGCAATCAAGCGCGTTGATGAGCTTTTAAAGCAAGGAACAAAGAAACCATTTTGTCATGTTTCCGAATTCGTTGATTTTGCTGAATTAGGAGAACGCACAAAGTCCGGCGAAATCAAGCGCGTTATTCTTTATGTTCGTCATAGCGAGCGCCCACCAATTGAGGTTGATGATCCAACCTTTGGTGCAAATCTTGGTCTAACAGAGGATGGCGTCAAGCTCTGCAAAGAGGTTGGTGCCGCACTGCGTGATATCCCAAATTTGCAGGCATATGCCAGCCCAGCTCGCCGCACCATATTAACAGCAGAAGAAATTCTTTCTGCCTATGGTATAGAGAACCCAAATGTGGCAGAGTCTAAGGAGATTGGTCTTGCTGGTTTATATACATCAAACAGCAAGATTCTTCACGAATCTTATTTTAAGCGTGGCAGTGTAGAGGTAAATGATGCCTACAATAATGGCGATGCTGTGGCAGGGTACATTCCTCGTGATGATGCAGCTATGGCTATGTTTAATTATCTTGTCGGACCAGAGCTAAAAGGTAATCTTTTAATGGTCAGCCATGATGTGTTTATCGCTGCATTTATGTCATCTCTTTCAAATGATGGCTGGGGATTAAGCACAAAGAATTGGGTCGGTTTCATTCAAGGAGCTGCTTTAACATTAGAATTTGATGGTTGGCATATGTATCGTGTAGTTCCGAATAAGGTTGCTGCACAAAGCATATTCATTCAGTAATGAATTGTTAATTGCATAAACCCAATAATCAATTTAAAATTAAGGACTGATTTTTATGCCAGTATATCACTACGAACCAAAGGAAGAAAACACAGGTTGCGAGTTTTGTCGTGATGGATTTGATTATACACAATCCATTAAGGATGACAGATTGACTCAATGTCCAGAGTGTGGCTGTGAGATAATTAAGACGCCAGTTGCCGCAGCAATTGGTCGCTCACAATCATGCTTCGATGATAGAGCAAAGGCAGCAGGATTTTCCAAACTAAAGAAAATTGGTACAGGTGAGTACGAAAAACAATACTAAAAAGAGGGAATAAATTATGAAGGGAATAGTTCTAGCAGGTGGCTCAGGTACACGCTTACATCCAATTACTCTTGCAGTAAGTAAGCAGCTTCTTCCAATTTATGATAAGCCAATGATTTATTATCCAATTTCTGTTCTTATGTTGGCAGGAATTAAGGAAATTTTAATTATCAGTACTCCTCATGATTTACCTCTGTTTAAGCATTTATTAGGCGATGGCTCACAGTTTGGTGTAAGCTTCTCATATTGTGAGCAGCCAAGCCCAGATGGTCTTGCACAAGCATTTATCTTGGGAGAAAGCTTCCTTGATGGTGATTCAGCAGCTCTTGTACTAGGTGATAACATTTTCTTTGGAAATGAATTTAAGAAAACAGTATGTGAAGCTGCTAAACAAGCAGAGAATGGAGCTTGCGTATTTGGCTATCAAGTAGCAGATCCAGAGCGTTATGGTGTGGTAGAATTTGATAAATCAGGAAAAGTAATTGGTATTGAAGAAAAGCCTGCTCAGCCTAAATCAAATTATGCAGTTCCTGGTTTGTATTTCTATGATAATAATGTTTGCGAATATGCTAAGGCACTTAAGCCATCACCTCGTGGAGAGCTGGAAATTACAGATTTAAATCTGGAGTATTTGAAGCGCGGAAAGCTACGTGTCCAGTTGTTCAGCCGTGGTATTGCTTGGTTGGATACAGGTACATATAGCTCATTGCTTGAGGCATCTAACTACGTAGAGACAATTCAAAACCGTCAAGGTCTTCAAATCGCTTGCTTAGAAGAAATTGCTTATCGTCAAGGTTTTATTACAGCAGAAAAGCTACGTGAGCAGGGCGAAAAGATGAAAAAGAATGCCTATGGAAAATATTTAATCAATGTTGCAGAGGGCAAATATGACATTTGAGACAACTGATATTAAGGATGTTCTTATTGTTCGTCCAAAAACCTTTCCTGATTCAAGAGGCTATTTTCGAGAATTAACACGTACAAATGTACTTGCAGAGAATGGTATTACAGAAGCATTTGTGCAAACAAATAATTCTTTCTCAACAAAAGGTGTTATTCGTGGAATGCACTATCAGTTGAAGAATGCACAATCAAAGCTTGTTTGTGCAACATATGGTGAGATTTACGATGTAATTATTGATATTCGTAAAGAATCACCAACCTTTGGTAAGTGGATTGGTGTAAATCTTTCTGCTGAACGTGGTGAGTTGCTATATGTTCCAAAAGGCTTTGCACACGGTTTTCAGGTGTTGAGTGATTTTGCTTCTGTTGTATATCAATGCAGTGATTATTTTACACCAGGTGATGAATATGGCATCAATTGCTTTTCAAAAGCATTAGGAATTGATTGGAAGGATATTCCTAATGTAATATCGGATAAGGATAAGCTTCTGCCTGATTTTAGTACAGTTTCATCTGAGTATTTCCTATAAAATTCAATATTCTGCGTGATGAAGAAATATATTAAACTTATAATTAAGTTAGTTATAACAATAGGTCTTTTGACCTATTGTTATAGCAAGATAGAACTCGGTGCTGTTAAGGAGCATTTATCTGAACTCCAACTCTGGCCTTTGATTCTTTTCTTCATCATATGCGTTGGAAATATGTGTTTAAGCTCATTGAGATGGAAATTATTACTTGATGCAGATGGACTGGTAATTCCATTTAGAAAGTTGTTTACCAGCCATTGGATTGCTGCCTTTTTTAACTTCTTTGCTCCATCAAATATTGGTGGTGATGCATATAGAATTGCAGATATAGCAATTAAATCTGGTAAGCCAGTTAATACTGTTGCTTCTGTATTTGTGGATCGTCTTTCTGGCTTTGTGGCAATGTCTTTAGTTGGCACAATATTTCCTTTATGTGGATTAAAGAGCGTACCACAGGAGCACTGGTGGAAGCTTTGCATACCATTTTGCTTCTTTTGTTGCTTGTTGGTATTAGGCTTTCTAATTAAACAGCAGCATATCTTACGATGGTCAATGCGCTTTATGCCTAAGGTTGTTCGTGGCAAGGTAGAAAAGCTATTAGATACATTTTTACAATCTACACAATCATATAAAGCAAATGTTTTGTGGCGTTGTGTAGGATTATCATTAGTATTTCAGTTTTTCATAATTGTAGCTGTATGGTGCATTGGTATGAGTATGGGATTGCAAATACGCTTTTTTGATTATTGCGTATTTACTCCATTGATTTGCATCTTAGAGTCATTGCCAACCTCAATAAATGGTATGGGAATGCGTGATGCAGGATATATAATGTTCTTTACCGCAGTAGGAATTACTACAGCGCAAACAGATGGCCCATTGGCTGCTTTGTTATATGTAACAATGACGCTTCTATATGCATTTACAGGTGGACTGCTTTTCTTACGCCGCACCATTTCCAAAAAGTCATAAGGTTACTTACTAATATTTTTGAATCAGAGTGCTACACTAAGCATTTGGCTAGAAGTGCGAAGTTTTTGACAAGATTCACTATAATTTGGATTGGATTTGGCTCGGATGCTGCGTGCGTGTGGTGGCTAGGTGCTGTGTGCGCGTGATGCATGATTCAATTATCTCGGAGCGGCCAGGCGTCGCCCTGGCTGGAGCACCAAGATGATTTTTCAGGATTTACCTGTATTGGCTATCGCGAGTTTGATGGCTAGAAGTGCGAAGAAAGAACCACGAAACACACGAAACACACGAAAAAGTAAATATTTACTATTGTTTGTAGTTCTTACCCCTATCGTGCCTTTCGTGCTGGTAATGTATTCCTTGTTCCTAAGAAA
>JAFPBK010000032.1 GCA_017424105.1 Kiritimatiellia bacterium
CATACGGTCAGCTTCATCAATAACAATTGTCTGCACACCACGCAAATCAAGCACATGATTTCTGCAGAAATCAAGCAAGCGGCCAGGTGTGGCTGCTACAAGATCAACTGGTGTCTCGATAACTGTCTTTAGCTGCTTATCGTAATCCATACCACCAAATACTGCTACACTTCTTAGACCACAATATTTTCCAAGAGCCTCTGCATCCTTTTGGATTTGCATTACTAGCTCGCGTGTTGGTGCAAGAACAAGTGCTGCTGGGCGGCCAATCTTAACTGGACGGCTTTCCACATTGGTTAGCATGCGCTTTAAAATAGAGATTAGGAAGGCAGCTGTTTTACCTGTACCGGTTTGAGCTTTACCTGCCACATTAAGCCCAGACATTGTCTTATCTAATGTCTCAGCTTGAATAGGTGTGCAATACTGGAAGCCTAAATCATAGATTGCGTGCATGATTGGATTAGGTAGATCAAAATCATGAAAGCGCTTCTTATCATCCACTACTGGCACCTGAAATTCAGATGCATCCCATGATAATTCAACTGTTGGGATAGCAAAGAATTTTTCCTCTTGAAGAGCCTTTGCAATTTCCTCGCGTGAGATAGAGCCTTTATCTGCCTGCTGCTGTGGCTTCTTTTGCTGCTGCTTTTTAGGCTGATTATTTGGCTTATTTTGTTGTTTATTCTCACCCTTATTCTTTTGATTTGGATTTTGGGAGGAATTGCTTTGTTTAGCATTTTGCTTTTTATTTTGGTCCTTATTACCAGGCTGCTGGTTTTTATTGTTGTTAGCAGGCTTATTATTTTGCTGCTTATTAGGACCCTGCTTATTATTTTTTGTCTTCTTAGAGGAGTTTTGTGTATTAGGATTTTTTCCCTTATTGCTCTGCTTAGTATTTGCAGATAGGGAATCCTTTTTTACAACCACAGTTTTTAGCTTAGTTGCAATAGTTTTAAAAAAACTCTTTATTGACATACTTTGTAAACCTCTGCCTTTTTATAGAATTTAAGACAAGAAATTTTATTTAATAAGCGATAGTATAATATAAACGACAACGGACACCCCGATAGAGATGCCCGCTGCCGATAACAAATACGTAGAATTAACGCTTTGAGAACTGGAAGCGACGGCGTGCACCGCGCAAACCTGGCTTTTTACGTTCCTTCATACGTGAATCGCGTGTCAAGCAACCTGCTGCCTTTAGTGCTGGGCGTAGTGAAGAATCTGCTTCACATAGAGCACGTGAAAGAGCGTGGCGAACTGCGCCTGCCTGACCTGAAACACCGCCACCCTTTACGAATGCCTTGATGTCGAACTTACCTTCAACACCAGCAATCTCTAGTGGCTGGAATACATACTTTAGAAGAGCATCGCTCTTGAAGTATTCCTTTGTCTCACGGCGATTAACTGCACACACACCAGTACCATTGAAGAGCTGAACGCGTGCGACTGCTGTCTTACGACGACCTGTTGCAGCTGAGATATAATCTACTTTCTTATCTGCCATATTCTGTCCTTTTGGTTATTGGTGTGAAATTACATAGCTACTGGCTTTTGAGCAGCGTGTGGGTGCTCTGGGCCAACATAGACCTTAAGGCGACGCATCATTTCACGAGCAAGCTTGTTGCCTGGAAGCATGCCTTCTACAGCCTTCTTGATAATCCAATCTGGGTGCTTTACGCGCATCTGAGCAGCAGTTGTCTCATAAAGACCACTACGCCAGCCTGTATAGTGCTGGTAAATCTTCTCTTGCTCTTTTTTACCTGAGAACTTAATCTTCTCACAGTTTACTACGATTACGAATGCGCCTGTATCTACCCATGGAGTGTAGGTTGGCTGATCTTTGCCACGAAGTGCGTTAGCGATCTGTACAGCTAGGCGACCTACTGTCTTACCTGCTGCGTCAACGACTAACCATCTGCGGTTGTCACCTGGATCTTTTGGTACGAATGTTTTCATTTATTTCCTGTATTTCTTTTGCTAAGAATTATTTAAACATATTACTTTGTATATAGAGGAGGGAACTCTGAAAGCAAACAGCTTAAAAATTCGAGTTTTTTTGTGATGTAACCCGCAGGAGTAAACCGGGCTATAAGACAAATGAGCAATTATTATGCGATATTTTGACCCAAATAGTCAACCCTCTTTTTTAATTTCAGCAACAAAAAACGCCATTTTTTTTTGGAGCAGCCACCGGCTCTGGCACTAATCCCCCAACAAATTTCAAGTGCAACTTGAAATTTGTTGAAAAAACATAACGTGTCAAAATAAAAAAACACCGAAAAATAAACTCAATGCCCATATTCCCAAAATAATAAAACTATTAACTAATGGAATACAATGAATGCAGTATATTCTAAAAATTTCATGAAACCTAACATTATGTTGCATGGTAGGTTTTTATACAACAGAAGAAAAATTTGGCATTAATTGGTCTGAAACTATACATAAATGCTTCATAGGCTAATTCCTTTCAAAATTGATTCTAGGCTTCCACCTGGGCGAATGTGTCCTATCCATATTTCCTCAGCATTTTTAAAAACATAAAAGTTACACACATTTGCTCTTTGCTTGTTTATTCTTACTTCAGATCCGATAGGAGAAATTAATAAGCATCTATTTTCATCTACTGCAGAAGGAATACCTCCAGGGCACACCTTTATTATGGGGCGTTTTTTAGCTCGTTTACCTTAGAGACAAATGTACTTACCCACACTTTTGCAGGAAGAGCCGATTTTTGATTGATATTGCGAAGCATATATGCTAATTTATTTACAAGAATTTCAATAGTGATTCACCCCATTTTAATATACAAAATTAAAGGATAATATTATGATTAAATGGAATAAAAACAATACACCTGCAGAGCTTTACCCAATGCTTGCTGAACTAGGCAAGTATTACCCTATTGCAGAAGCAACAGAGCCTAATACAACTTTTATTAAAGAAAATTCAGATGCCATTATCTCTAAAGCAAAAAAGAATGGCGATAATTGGACTATTACTTATACAACTCTTACAACAGCTGCAAGAGGTCTTGGTTCTGCACTATCTGGTATTGAAACAGACGAAAAGACTTCATTTAAGAATCTAGGCGTTATGCTTGATTGCTCAAGAAATAAAGTATTCAATATTGATTATGTAAAAAGCTGGATGCGCCAAATGGCTCTTATGGGCAACAATCTTGTAATGCTCTATACCGAAGACACATACGAAATTGAAGGCGAGCAATTCTTTGGATATATGCGCGGAAGATTTACCTTTGACGAGGTTCGCGAGTTGGATGATTATGCATTTAATCTGGGTATTGAGCTTCGCGCTTGCTTCCAAACTCTTGGTCACCTTGAGCAGGCACTTCATTGGCCTCACTATGCTGGTTCTGTAGGTGATACAGGAAGCGTAATCAATGTAAGCAAGACAGAAACCTACGATTTAATCGCTAAAATGGTTGATTTTTGGAGCAAGGCACTACGCACACGCAAAATCCATATTGGTATGGATGAAACAATGGATTTGGGTCGCGGCCGCTTTATGACAGTTAACGGATACACACCTCCATTCAAGCTATTCTGCGAGCATTTGGCAAAGGTACGCGATTTATGTGTAGAGAAAGGTCTTTCACCTGAAATTTGGTCTGATATGTTCTATCGTTTCTCTAATACACAACACGAATATTATTCAGAGACACCAGAGATTAAGGATGAGATTAAGGCTGTAATTCCTGATGGCGTTAAGCTTTGGTATTGGGATTACTACCACACAGATGAAAAGCTTTACAATGCAATGCTAAAATCTCATCTTGAGGTAAACAATGGTAATGTTTCATTGGCTGCCGGCATCTGGACTTGGGGTAAGCTATGGTGTGATTCCCGCAAGAATCGTGAGGTAATTTGCCCTATGATGCGCTCTTGCCACACAATGGGTGTAGATGAGCTCATGTTTACTATGTGGGGTGATGATGGTGGCTACTGTATATACGACTCTGCTCTACCAAACCTTGTATTTGCTTCTGACTTGGCTTATGGCGTAAGCGAGGCAGCAGTTGATGAATCTGCTTCCATTCGTACTGAAGCAATTTGTGGAATGGACTACAATGCAACAATGGCAGGTGGTGAAACTGAGAAGGATATTAAATTTGGTGAAAATCAAACAGTATATCCACGCAATCCTGGTGTACTTTGGGACGATCCTCTTCAGGGACTATATATCACAAGCCTGACTGGAAACAAGAATTTTGATATTCTTACAGAATACAGCAAAAATCTTACAGAGGCAGCAGATAAAGTTAAGAGCTCTCCTAAATTTGAGACAGCTCTTGCTCTTCAAGTAGTTGAAGCTCTATATCGCTTATTAGCCGAGAAGCTGGAATTCAGCAAAAACCTAATCTTCGCATACAAGGCAAAGGATATGGCAGCACTAAAGCAAATTGCTGAAGAAGCAATTCCTGAACTAATTGCTAAGCACGATAAATTTGCTGAGCTATGCAGAGAAGATTGGCTAAAGAATTGCAAGCCATTTGGCTTTGAGGTTATCCAGCTACGTAACGCTGGTGTACGTGCAAGATATGAGGAGACAGCTCGTTTAATAAAGTCTCTCATCGCTGGAGAGATTTCTGCTATTGCAGAGCTGGATCATCGTGATGCAGTATCTACATCATTTGGCTTTGGCTGGAATTATCGTCAGATTGCTTCAGCAACAGTAATTCGATAAGCCAATTTACGGTTGTGTGCTGTATCACTTGTTAAGCAGCACGCAACCAAAAACATTCTGGCGATTCGTAAAGCTATGAATACAAAAAGAAAAAGGAGTGAGACCAAAATCTCACTCCTTTTTTAATCTATGCTTTAAGGCACGAATTATTTGTCGTCAAGAGCTGCGCAACCTGGAAGCTCTTTACCCTCTAGGAACTCTAGAGAAGCGCCACCACCTGTAGAGATGTGGCTCATCTTAGCTGCCTGGCCAGACTTCTTAACAGCGCTTACAGAATCACCACCACCGATGATTGAGATACCGCCATTTTCCTTAACCTGAGCAACAGCCTCGCAAACACCGAATGTACCTGCTGAGAATGCCTTCATTTCGAAGCAGCCCATAGGACCATTCCAAACAACTGTCTTAGCTGACTTAACAGCATCACTGTATAGCTTTGTTGTCTCTGGACCAATATCTAGACCCATCCAGCCCTCTGGAACATTCTGACCGCAAACCTGTGTATTTGCCTCTGCGTCAAACTTATCTGCTGCTACATTGTCAACAGGAAGTAGGAACTTAACACCGCGCTCTTCAGCAAGCTTTAGCATTTCCTTTGCATAATCTAGCTGATCTAGCTCGCAAAGAGAATTACCAACCTCATAACCCTGAGCCTTTAGGAAAGTGTAAGCCATACCACCACCGATGATTAGTGTATCAACCTTCTGTAGAAGATTGCGTACAACTGCTAGCTTATCAGAAACCTTAGCACCACCTAGGATAGCAGCGAATGGACGTACTGGATTCTCAACTGCAGAACCCAAGTACTCTAGCTCCTTCTCCATTAGGAAGCCAGCAACGCACTGACCGCCCTTAGCCTTGATGTACTTGCAGATAGATGCAGTAGAAGCATGGTCACGGTGTGCTGTACCGAAAGCGTCATTAACATAAATCTCACCATAAGAAGCTAGCTTCTCAGCCATTGCCTGCTTAGCAGCCTTTAGCTCTGCCTTCTTTGCAGCAAGCTCCTCATCTGTCATATCGTCAGTCTTCTTAACCTTACCCTGCTCTGCCTTGTAGAAGCGGGTATTCTCTAGCATTAGAACCTCACCTGGCTGTAGAGCCTCTGCCTGAGCTGTTGCCTCCTGGCAATCTTCAGCGAACTTAACCTGCTGAGCTAGGCATGCAGATAGGCGCTCTGCTACCGGACGAAGAGAGAAATCTGCCTCATAACCCTTGCCTTTTGGACGGCCAAGGTGAGACATTAGCACTAGACTTGCGCCCTGCTCTAGAATGTACTTAATAGAAGGAAGTGCTGCCTGGATACGTGTGTCGTCAGAAATAACGCCTTCCTTGATAGGTACGTTAAAATCTACGCGCATTACAACCTTACGACCCTTTAAATCAATATCACGGATTGTTTTCTTATTCATTTTTGTCTCTTTTCCGGAATTTTATATTGTTATTAGATTATTAAAAAAATAAAAAGCCTGGGTGTGGCAGAGTGCCACACCACAAGCCTTATAGCATATAATCAACAAGATTACTTGCTGATAACGCGAGCCATCTCTAGAACCTTGTTAGAGTAGCCCCACTCGTTATCGTACCATGAGCATACCTTAACGAATGTGCCATCTAGAGCGATACCTGCCTTCTCATCGAAGATAGATGTACGTGCATCGCCACGGAAGTCTGTAGAAACAACAGCCTCATCTGTGTAACCTAGAACACCCTTTAGCTCACCCTCAGAAGCAGCCTTCATTGCAGCGCAAATCTCTGCATAAGAAGCTTCCTTGTTTAGCTCAACTGTTAGGTCAACGAAAGAAACGTCAGATGTAGGAACGCGAACAGACATACCTGTTAGCTTACCATTTAGCTCAGGAAGAACCTTACCTACAGCCTTAGCAGCACCTGTTGAAGATGGGATCATGTTCTCTAGGATACCGCGACCACCGCGCCAATCCTTCTTAGAAGGACCGTCAACTGTCTTCTGTGTAGCAGTTGCAGCGTGGATTGTTGTCATTAGACCGCGCTTGATGCCGAATGCATCGTTTAGAACCTTAGAGATAGGAGCTAGGCAGTTTGTTGTGCAAGATGCGTTAGAAATGATATCCTGACCAGCATATGTGTTGTGGTTAACGCCATAAACGAACATAGGTGTTGCGTCCTTAGAAGGAGCAGACATGATAACCTTCTTAGCACCAGCTGTGATGTGAGCGCGAGCTGTCTCGTCTGTTAGGAAGAAACCTGTTGACTCAACAACAACGTCTGCACCAACTTCATCCCACTTTAGGTTAGCAGGATCCTTCTCAGCTGTGATGCGGATCTTCTTACCGTTAACAACTAGAGCGCCATCTTCTACAGCAACATCGCCCTTGAAGATACCATGAACAGAGTCATAGCGAAGCATATATGCTAGGTAATCTGGATCTAGTAGGTCATTGATACCTACGATCTCGATATCGTTAGCGAAGTTTTCGATTGCAGCGCGGAATACCATACGACCGATGCGGCCGAATCCGTTAATACCAACTTTAATAGACATTTTATTTTCTCCAAACGTTTATTTTGTTTTGTTTAATAAAAATTGTTTTGGTTTGAGTCAGTTTGGGTGGCATCCATCCGGAAGTCCCTTAGCGCGGGGTACACCCGGACGCCTCAAAAAAAACAATGCAACTTATTTTATTCTTTTAGTGCGAAATAGTCAAGAGGAAAAGGCGAAATAGATATTTTTATACCGATTTATTTTCAATATATGCCATCCTAACCTGAAAATCAGATAAATTCCACCCTTTAGACTCACATATAAAGTCAAATTGTGCAAGGTTTTTGACCAAATAAACCTAAAATCAGCAATTGGATGCTAAAAAACAAAAAAATCACACAAATAATAATAAATTTTACCGACAATAATGCGCAGCAGCACTTCATTGTGCTTAGCCCTGCTTCATCTGAACTCGGACACAAATTTAGGATAATCGTGAACGTCTTATTACGTATACTAAAAATATCAGCAATAATGGGAAGATTGCTGCAGCAGCTATTCCACTGCGCAATGCTAATGCTTCCAAATTTGGGATATCAATAATATTTGATAACAAAGACACCTTTGTTGCCTCTACCTTATCACTGACCCAACCAACAACTGCAGGACCAACAGCACAGCCAATATCTCCGGCACATGCAAGCAATGCAAACATTGATGGTCCACCTAATGGGAAGCGTGATACAGAACAGAAAATTGTACCCGGCCACATCAATCCAACAGAGAAACCACAAACTGAACATGCTATCACTGATACAATTGGTGAATTTGAAAATACCATCACTACATATGATACTACACATAAAATTGAACTTGCAATCAATGCCTTGTATACATCATAACGTGCCCACACTGTAGCAAAAAGTGTTCGCGAGATTCCCATAAGAATTGCAAAAGCACAAGGTCCTGCAATATCTCCTACTGTCTTTGTTATTCCCAATCCCTTCTCTGCAAACAACGAAGCCCACTGAGCAATTGCCAGCTCTGATGCACCTGCACACATCATCGCCAAAATGAATAAAAGCATCACTGGGTTGAAAATTAAATTACGCATCTTTGTGCCAGCTGTCTCCCCTGAAAGCGGACACAATGGTACTCGCAAAAAGATAAATGAATTAACAAATGGAATTATTGCCCATAACACCGGCACCAAATACCAATATTGTGTTCCTTTTGTGAGTACAAAAAATATTGTTGTTAGAAGCACTGTCAGTACCTGACCCCAACAATAAAAAGAATGCAAAAATGCCATAGATCCGGATTTGCAATCACTTGGCAATGATTCTACTATTGGGCTGATCAAAACCTCAAGCATTCCTCCACCAATTGCACAGAAGATTGTTGCTAATAACAATACTGGATATATTTGGCTGGCACTGACTAGCATTATTGCGGGATATAAAAGCAATCCTATCACCGAAATTATGTGGCAGAGTACGCAGAGTCTGCGAATGCCCCATCGCACTGCATACTTACCTACAACTAAGTCCACAATAATTTGTGTGCAGAAATTTATTAGAATCAAACTGGAAATTTGATCATATGACAAACCATAATCATCACGAAATATAACAAAGAATAATGGAGGAAGATTGATGATGATTGCTTGGGTAATATATGCTACACAGCAAGAAAATAATGTATTTTTGTAGGTCATAGTTAAAATTATTTTTCGTTTTAATCTTAGAATTATTTTTCTAAGCCTCTAAGCTTATTTAATATTTTTGAGATGCGACGCTTCAAGCTTTCAGGAATTATTTTTTCACAGAAGCAATAAAAGCCACACCATGCTTTATAGGAAAATCTTCTTATGCGAGTCTTTTTCAAATATTCTTTTGTTACAGGGAAAATCAAGTGCGCATATTTCTCTGGATTATCAATAATTGGTTTTGGGAAAGAAGAGTCAATTGGCTTAGCGAAATGAATTTGCTTTATAAATGGCCCCTTGCCAGATGAAATTAAAGCTTCAATTTGCTCAACTGTCAGCTCTTCAGAATTAAATTCCTGATGAGCAAATGCACGAAGCTTTTTCATTACTGCCTCTGCCCCACCGAGTGATGAAAAATGCCAGCCGCCATTCCTTATGATTCTACGCTTTATTTCAAATGCACAGCGAAGCTTTGTAGGCGTTGTTCCTTGATTATACTCTGCCACCATATAATCGTTATACGCAACATCTATATCATCAGCAACAGAAAAGAAATTCTCGTAAGAAAGCATTGTTGTACCGAGCCAATTTCTCTGATAATAATTTTGCGAATTTATATAATAGCAATAGTAATCTGTATTAAATGAAAGTACCTCATTTGTGCCAGAGTATTGCTTTACCAACTCAGGCCGAGGAAGCTCATCTAGGTCTGAAATCAAAATTGTGTCACCTGGCTTGGCATGCTGCTTAACTACATCAGAAATATAGTTGCGCTGGATATTTTCGATTGCCCATGGATTACTGATATTTTCAGGAATTGGTGACTGGGCATAGATAATTTTAGGCAGATATTTTGCAAAG
>JAFPBK010000033.1 GCA_017424105.1 Kiritimatiellia bacterium
GCTGCTCTAGCTCATACTCTATACTATCGCCAACTTCTGTATTTGGGAAATTAAGCACGAGTTGCTTACAAGCAGGATATGCAGGAGCAGCACCAACCCATGCTTTATCCATTAGATTTGTATGGAAATCTGTTATAATCTCGCCTGATGCTTTAATTGTGGCTACATGTAAAAGCTTTAGTTGCTCATTCTTTGGGAAATAATCAAATGAGACATCAGAATAATCTGATTTTCCTGCCTTAGTAAATAACTTTTTACGCTGCTTTTTATTTACCACAATCTCGTTCGTGGCAGAGTCTATGCTGATGCGTACACGATTTAGCTCATATTTGTAGCCATCCTCTTCCAGATTACGCATACCTTTAGACGCAAAATCTCCTATTGAAGCAATTTGGGAATTTTTCTTTGCTTCTTCAATTGCAGAAGCTCTCCAAATAGGCTTAATTGTTTTCTTAAAATCTAAGAAAGACATTGCATGACGACAATCTTCATAATTCTCTGGAGCAACCTCTAAGCTTGCCACAGAAGAATTAAAAGAAACCAACATTTTTGTTGTACCATCAGTTTCAAAAACTTTTGTACTATAATTAAATGCAAAAGGCTTAGCTTCAATTGATTTCTTTGTTGGCTTTGTCAAATATGAATCATTATTAAAGCCTTCTGGCAACAATATTTCAAGCTCCTCATTATCTCCACAAGTAGAGAAAAGCTTTAGAGGGAATCTGCGAGTAAGCAGGCTTGTATCAGGAAGCACCATATTAACGGCACCAAATTGACTGCCAAAGAGAGGCAAATCCATTACTGCAGCAGTTCCATCAAAAGAAGCTGGAAGTGGAGATGCAAAATCAAAGAAAAGCTCAAGCTTTAATGGTTGAGTGGTGTCGCTAGGATCTTCTGGCGATAGCTTAAAATCCTTTAGAATAAACTTAAAATTAGCACGAGACAGATTGCGACGCAAAAACTCCAAGATTGATTGCCTGTCATTGTCTGCAAAGAAACCGCGATACATGGTATCATTGATTCCCTTAAATAACATGACTGTATGTCCATCACGTAGAGCATTTGAGCCATCTTGTGCGATTTCGAGTCGTGCCGTAGTTTTGATAGAAAGCATATTTTTCTTAAATTCTATTGAAGGAGAAACCTTAAGCTCCTCACCATCAGGTTTTGCTACCAAATAGCTTTTCTCACAAAGATATTCAGGAAATATTTCCACTGTGCTCTCATTTGTAGGATCCATTAGCACATATTCATCAGAGCCATCATACTGAATTGCTACAACAGCATGATTAAAGAATGTCATAGGCACTTCCTGATCCAGCTTTTCACCTACCATAATTAGTACAGGATAAGAATTAAAGCCAGCAAGCCTTAGCATTGTAACTAAAAGAGCTGCTTTGTCGCGACAAACACCATGTTTATTTTCAAAAGTCATCTTTACAGGATGTGGCTCATAGCCTGGAGCTACTGTCTCTGTTGTGATACCCATATAGCGAATCTTTTGAGATACATACGTAAAAATCTTTAGTAAACGCTCAGGGCTATTTGGCTCAGTACCTTCAATAAGGGATTTAACCTCAGTCTCAAGCTCTGGAGAAATCGCATTCAAAGGCTCCTCGCATAGCTCCCAATACCATTTAGAAATTTCCGACCAATTCTTTCCTGTGGAAACAATACAACGCCCAACACAGCTATACATTGCTGGCATATCTGGTTCTCTAAATACCTGTGGAACATTTGCAACCTCCCAACTATGGTTTATACGACCATTCTCAAGATTAACCTCATGCTTCACATCTAAAGCATCTGCATCTCGTAGGGCAACTGATTGTAGTGGCAGAGTCTCTGGACCTGAAATTACGTAACGATATCGTAATATTGGGTACTCAGATTCTAATCCGAAAATATCCGCAAAATAATTTGGAACGCGTGCTTGAGTTACATTACGAGTAACCTTAACATGAACAATATCCCCTACTTCAAAATCAGGAATAAGTGCTTGAATTATTTTGCTATTAGGATCGTAAATATTTGAATTCATTTGTGAGCTGTCAATTTGCTCGCTGCATACCTTACTTGGATCAAGAGGGATTGTTACAGCAGGCTTGATTAGCTCAACTATATCAAATTTAAAATTGCTATATGCTGCATCGTACCAAAAAGACTGTGTACGAGACTCTTTAACGCCAAGATGCGTATTTGCCTTAATGTAATATTCATTTTCTTCGCTATATGTACCATCAGCATTGTAATTAACAATCGTTGTATCGGCAAGAATAATTACATCTGCATTAGGATAATTTTCTACTGTTGCTGTTTCAAAGGCATTAGCAACAAAATTTGTCCCCAGCTGATTTATCCATTCACCATTAGTTGGTATTGCTGAAAAAAGAGCTAATGACAATGATACGATTAAAGCAAAAATAGAAACTATCTTAATTTTCATTATAAACCTACTTTAAATTTGTGGCAGAGTCTGCCGAATTTATGCGATAGAAGAAAGCTCTTTTATTGAGAGCTTATCCCAACCAGGCAGTGTAACAATAGTTTGTAGGAGCACCGCACAAGCAACAGCATCATATAGAGCATCATGTGCTTCTCTACCTGGACAAAGAGCATCAATTTTATCTTTAAGTTGAAGCACATCAATTAAATCCTCAAGAGCATAAGAAGGCAATCCCTTCCAAACTTGGCGACTAAGCACAAGAGTATCAATCCAACAATCAAACTTATGCATAGGGGCAACCTGCTTTAGCATGGTGCGTTCTGTACCAATATTGTGGGCTACAAGCACATGATTTATCAGACGCGGAGAAATTTCAGTCCAAAGCTCTACAAGCTTAGGAGCTTGTTTCAGTTCCTCGCGTAGTTGTGCATGACGGCCTGGTGCGTATTTATTAAATGGGCGCTCACCTACATTAAGCAACGAATCAAACTGATTATATACTTCAGTTTGATTTAAAGAAACAAGGCCGATTTGCCAAGGTTGATTGCGATATTTAGGGACTGAACCAGTTGTTTCAAAATCTATTGCTGTTAATTCTATATTTGCTTCCATTTAAAATCTTATTTTATGCAATTACAAACCATTTAATTAAACTAATTTATGTTGTGTATTGTATCAATATTTTTCAATTAAAAACAAGCATAAGTTATGTACAAATAAATGTATTTGAATATATTGACGCCTGGTGCCTTTAACCTTAACCTAATATGCAATTGGTGTAAGTGTGGGGGCTATCGCAGAATTAGTGAATAGTGAATAGTGAATAACGAATAGATTAGGTGATAGATAATAAATAAAAATGTCTAATCGTCTAAACGTCTTATTGTCTGTTCAACGTCTAATCGTCTTTTGGGTCTAATGTCCGTGTCCCTCGTCTAACGTCTCTCGTCTCATGTCCTATGCATGTCAATGCAGGAGGGAGCGTGTCAACGCAAGAAAGGACGCGGGTCAACGCGGAAGCGGAGTCTATCGTCTAATCGTCTCTCGTCTGGCCGGGAAAGGTTGTCTAACGTCTCTCGTCGTACAATCGTCTAGCGTCTAATCGTCCTCATGAATTAAGTTTTTTACGCAATGCGTGCGTGCAAAGCACGCTAGGCCCGTTTTGAGTACTGGGCGGAATATACGAGAGGAGCATGTCGCGATTGCTCATGCACCTCTCGCCTCCGAAGGCTCAGGCGCAGAGCGCCTTCGTATGCGCACTGATTATCTCAGTTGCGCATGAATAAATTTTAGGGATGTGTGAGGAGCCATTCATAGATTTCGGGCACCTCACACCCTGTAATATTATTAGATGAAGCAGCACTGCGTGCTATGAAGCGGTGCAAAGCACCATGAAGCATGCCTTCGGCATATGAAGCATTGCGAAGCAATATATGCGGTGGAAATATTTCTTAATATCAGCAAGGCGAGGACGCCATGCTGCCCAGTTAATCTGTAAGACGGGGACGTCTTACATCCCAGTTATAGTGTAGGACGGGGACGTCCTACACCCCAGTTAAGCACACACATTAAATATTTTTACCTCATCTATTCGTTATTCACTATTCACTAATTCTACGTACGCTCCCATACTCAATAATCTTGTGGGCCGTACACGCTAGCGATTGGCAGTTGGCGTTATCTTGGAGCGGCTAGGCGTCGCCCTAGCCTCCAACAACAAGCGCTGGCGTATAACCCAAAGCCACCACACAAGCCACCACGCAAGCTCAGCGCACCTCGGCGTCCTCTGCGCTCTCTGCGTCCCTTTTTTTCGCACTTCTAGCCACCACACTTACATCAAATGTGTGTAGCATTTGGGGTCTTAATTGATTTAGTCTAGTGGTTCCTGGGGTCCAAGGAATTTTGGATTGCGGCGAATAATCACATCTCCAACAGCAGAAATCTTTGCAAATTGCTCTCTGATTCGTGTAAGCACCGAATATCGTAAATTTACATCTTCTGCTACATAACCATATGCATCACACCCAAAGCCTCGTGCTGTAAATATTGCACGACGAAGATGGTCCTCTTGAGTAACTATTATGAAAGAATCTACACAAAATACCTTTTTTGCTCGCACAACAGAGTCTAATGTACGAAACCCTGCATAATCACAAACAATGCGTTCCTCAGGAATACCTGCCTCAATCAGAGACTCTTTCATATCTGTAGGCTCATCATACTCATGGATATGATTATCACCACTGACAATTAAGTAATCAACCTTACCCGACTTATAAAGCTCTGCAGCAGCTGCAATGCGTCGAGAAAAATACAAATTTCCTAATCCGTTTGAAAGTATTTTTCTGCAACCTAATACTACACCTGCTTTACAATGAGGAGCTTGCTCAATTCTGACACTATCAAAAATTCTCCCTTCGGAGAAGGAATAAATCAAAGCAACTGAAGCCAACCAAACACAAACGCCAAAAAGCATAGCTGCAAAGGCTAATCTGACAAGTGTTTTTAATTTGATATTATGTAGTTTCATTGACCACTGTTTTTTTTAGATAAAAACTATTTATCTAGCTGCTGAACGAAGCAATGCAATGATATAATCCATCGCATCATACCTTAACCCAGCAAACATATTAACCCTTTTGCTGCCATTAGTAATAGTGATTTGTGGCTGAGTGTTATGGTTTACCTGATAGTTTGTTTCACTATTTTCAATACGTGTGCTACGATTTAATTCAAAGTGCTTTGTTCTACCAATACCAAAAACCTTAAAGGCATAAGTACCTTTGCCATTGGAAAGAGTTAATATTTTCTTTCCAAACAGCATTGAGAAAATGCTCACTAAAAGAATAATTGTGCCAATAGCAAATGGTATTCCCATCAATGCCTGCTCTAAAGGTATTTTACCATCTTTCAGGAATGGACCAATATAAATAGCAGTCATAGAAAAACCACTCCAAATAGCTGTAAATGGAATTAAAAATAATACAGCCGGATTTATACGGCGATATATTAAAGTTACCTCACCGATTGGGTTCATCTTGTCGCGTACAAGTTTTATGCCACGTGGAGGCTTCTCGTACAAAAGTCGTGAATATTCGGCAGAATCAAATTCTTCAACTAGATCAATGAGCTTTGAAATTTTCCCACAGCGACTGCAAACAGCAACACCTTCTTTGATATTCATATCATCATGTCCGATTACTGTGCGACAATCTGGGCAAGAATACTCTTTCATAGGTGCTCCTCAATCTTTATCGCAAAGGAATTAGCAACCAGTATAGCGGCGGATGCAGCTGCCAATACGCTCCAATATCTCACCACGAGCAACATCATCTGGGCGAAGCGTTGTCAAACGGAAGCCATTGATGTCTGTGTGGAAGCCTGTTAGAGGAGTTACACAAACACCATCAGAGCCCATCATGTAGTAAACAAAGCGCTTATCAAGAGGCTGTCCAACAACACCCTTCTCAACCATTGCTTTTACTGTTGGGTTAGAAATTGGAAGAACCTGCTTATCACTCAAAACACCATCCTCAAATGTCACGCAGAAATAGAATGCGCCTTGAGTCCTATGTACGATAACTCCTGGAACATTATTCTTAAAGTAATCATAGACCTGATTTGAGCGCTTCTCAAACATCTTTGCGCGCTCATTCATAAGAGGAATATAACGAGGATCACCATAAATGCGTGGGATAGCTAATTGTGGCAATGTTGTAGAGCAAACCTCCATCATCTTGCTCTTAATTAGCGCATCGCAATATTCACGAAATTCTGGAGAAGCATCTGCATTTAGCATTTCAATCCAGCCACAGCGAGAGCCTGGCCAAGGAATATCCTTTGAAATACCACGAAGTGCCAATGCAGGAACATCACCTAAAAGCTGAGAAATATGTAGTGGCTCAGCTCCGTTGTAGCAAATATGAGCATAAACCTCATCGCAAATAATAAACAGACCATATTTGCGAGCAATAGCAATAATTGCCTCAAGAGTCTCTTTTGGATATACAGCACCTGTTGGATTATCTGGATTTACAATACCAATTGCAACTACCTGTGGGTTATACTTAACCTTGTTTTCAATATCCTCTAAATCTGGAAGCCAATTATTCTTTGGATCCAAGCGGAACTGTAGGAAGCTGTAATCTCCGCGCTTACCCTCGTTAGAGCTATGTGTTGGATATGTTGGTGCTGGCATAAGAACACGATTCTCTGGCTTCATCAAATCGTAAATCTTATCAATAGCGTCAGCAATACCATTAAAGAACAAGATGTCATTAGGTGTAATTTTGACGCTATTAGGGCGATTAGAAACAACATCAGCCAAATACTCACGTGTTTCCAATACACCACGGCTAGGACAATAAGCCCATGCTCTGTCATCCTTCATCAAATCCATTACAATTTCACGAATCCATGGGGCAACTGTCTCTCCAGCGGCAACAGGATCACCAATATTTTCCCACGTAATAGGCTGACCTGCCTTAGCCAAAGCATTACCAAAATCTACGATTTCACGAATCTCGTAATGTAGCTTCTTAATTCCTGTATGTGCAATAGTTGTACGCATAATTTTATTACCTAAAAATCTTATTTCTTTAATGTGTTTGCAGCTGATTTAGCTGTATTTGCCATAAGCATAGCAATTGTCATTGGGCCGACACCGCCTGGTACTGGTGTAATCTTATCTGCTATTTGACTAATAGCAGGATAATCAACATCCCCTACAAGCCTAAAGCCATTTTTCTTTGTTGCATCCTCAATGCGATTTACACCAACATCAATAACTACTACACCTGGCTTAACCATATCTGCAGTAACTGTATTTGGATGACCTGCTGCAACAATCAAAATGTCTGCTTGGCGAGTAAAGCTTGCCATATCCTTTGTGCCTGTATGGCAAATTGTAACTGTAGCATTTGCACCAGCACCCTTCTGAATAAGAAGATTTGCTACTGGCTTACCAACAATATTGCTGCGTCCTACAACTACAACATGCTTACCAGATGTCTCTACTCCACTGCGGCGCAATAGCTGTACAATACCATGTGGTGTGCAAGGCAAGAATGTATCCTCGCCAAGCACCATCTTGCCTAGGCTGATTGGGTGGAAACCATCTACATCCTTTTCAGGAGAGATTGCACGAATTACTGCTGACTCATCAATGTGTTTAGGCAATGGTAGCTGCACAAGAATACCGTGGACTGCTGGATCCTGGTTTAGACGCTCAATTTCTGCAAGAAGAACGGCTTCCTCTGTATCTGCAGTCATACGAATTGGGAAGGAGCGAATACCTACCTCTTCGCATGCACGCTCCTTCGCAGTAACGTATGATACAGACGCAGGATTTTCACCAACAAGAATAACCGCCAAACCTGGCTCTACTCCAGCTGCTTTTAATCTAACAACCTCTGCAGCTACCTCGCTGCGAATTTCAGCAGAAATTTGTTTACCATCTATATTCATTTTGCATTCTATATTTTAGCGGCCCTGCCACAATAGTTTTTGACAAACTTAATTCGTTTAATACCAAATGGGATGATTAAAGAACCTTCTTCAATCTCTCAACTGCCTCAAGCACATTTTCTTTTGAATTAAATGCACTGATACGAATGTAACCATTACCGCACTTTCCGAAGCCAGCTCCCGGTGTAGTTACAATCTGAGCATTATTCAACAAATAATCAAAGAACTCCCAAGAATCTTTACCTGTGTTGAACCAAATATATGGAGAGTTATCGCCACCTGTTGGCTTATAACCCTTCTCAATAAGAGCCTCACGGATAATCTTTGCATTCTCTAAATAGCCATCAATAAGAGCCTTTGTAGCAGCCTTACCTTCTGGTGTATATACAGCCTCAGCAGCGCGCTGAACTGGATATGCAACACCATTAAACTTTGTGCTCATGCGGCGAGCCCACATTGGCTGAAGCATAATCTTATTGCCATTCTCATCAAATACGCGGCACTCTTTTGGCACTACGCTATAACCGCAACGTGTACCTGTAAAGCCTGCTGTCTTTGAGTAGCTACGAAATTCAACTGCTACCTCTTTAGCTCCTGGAAGCTCATAGATTGAGTGAGGGATTGATTCATCACGAATAAATGCAACATAAGCTGCATCAAATAGAATCAATGCGTTATTTGCGTGTGCATAATCAACCCAAGCCTGAAGCTGCTCACGTGTGGCAACTGCACCAGTTGGGTTATTTGGGAAGCACAAATAAATCAAATCAACCTTTTCCTCTGGAAGTGCTGGAACAAAATTATTTTCCTCTGTGCTGTTTAAATAAACAAGCCCCTCATAACGACCATCAACAGAAGCACCTGTTCTACCAGCCATTACGTTTGTATCAACATATACTGGGTAAACTGGATCTGGTACAGCAATCTTAATATCATTTGAGAACAGCTCTTGGAAATTACCTGTATCGCACTTAGCACCGTCTGAAACAAAAATTTCTGATGCATCAATATCTGCACCTCGTGCCTTAAAGTCATGCTCTGCAATTGCCTCGCGTAGGAATGCATAACCATGGTCAGGACCATAGCCACGGAAGGTTGCATCAACACCCATCTCTGCTGTAGCTGCTGCCATAGCATCAACACATGGCTTTGGAAGTGCCTTAGTTACATCGCCAATACCAAGACGAATCAACTTTGCATCAGGATTTGCTTCCATGTATTTTTTTACACGCTGAGCAATATCTGAAAACAAATAAGAAGCTTGAATTTTACTAAAATTTGGGTTTGCTTTAATCATTGAAATTCCTTCGTTAAAAAATTATTGTATTAAATTGTACCAAAAACTAGTACATATATCAATAAACAACAATAAAAGCACACCTTTTTTTGACGGAATATGAATAGCTCAGTCAAAAGCACGTGGTTATAGCTACTGCTAGCTCACTCAAGATATTTGAGCGGTTTATGTTGTCGCAATTACCACAACACTTATCCGTGTGCGCACAGCGACAAATCCGTGTATGTGGTGCACGTGACGCATTTTCAGCAACCACGAAATGCACGAAAGGGCACGAAAAGTTTTTGTGGTTTAATTCTCTGCGGCTCTGCGGCCTCTGCGGGAAACAAAATCCAACAACATAGCATCCGTGTCTAATCGTCCATTCAACGTCTAACGTCTAATTGTCTATCGATTGTCTCGCATCTAATCTCGTCCACTGCGTCCTCCGCGTCGCAGCGTCCCTTTTTTTCGCACTCATTGCTTTCGCTCAACACGGAGTACGGAGGATAAAGGAGAATTGTGCAAGCAATCATTACAATTACCCAAGAATCCCTCCGTGCCTCCGAATCTCTAAGCAACGAAAGTAACTTCTAAATATTGCTTCCGCTACTGGGAGATTAGGAGTTTTGGAGATTAGGAGGTTTGAACTATTATATTCATACTACTAGCCTCCGTGTCTCCGTTCCTCCAGAAAACCACACTACGTGTGCTCCGTGTTTCGCCGAAGGCCTGAGCGAGAGCGACAAATCCGTGTATGTCATGCATGAGATGCACTTTTAGTAACC
>JAFPBK010000034.1 GCA_017424105.1 Kiritimatiellia bacterium
GCAATTGTCGGTGCAAATTGGGGTGACGAAGGTAAAGGTAAAATGACAGACCTTCTTGCTCGTGATGCAGATATTATCGTACGTTTTCAGGGTGGTAACAACGCAGGCCACACAATTATAAATGATAAGGGCAGATTTGCTCTTCACCTACTACCATCTGGTGTTTTTAATCCAAATGTAATCAATGTTATTGGTACAGGTGTTGCATTAAACATTCGTGCTTTCAAGAAAGAGCTAGATGAGCTAATCGAGGCAGGTATTGAGCCTAATATCATCGTTTCAGACCGCGCTCAGGTACTACTTGACATCCACAAGCAGCTAGATGCTCTTGAGGAACAGCGCTTAGGTAAGGCTGGCTTTGGTTCTACAAAGTCTGGTATTGCTCCATTCTATTCTGACAAGTATTCAAAGATTGGCTTTCAGGTATGTGAGCTATTCCACCTAGATCAGATGGATCAGCGCATTCAGCTATTCTGCGACCGCAAGAACCCTCTTTTGACAAGCGTATACAATCAGCCAGCACTTGACCCTGCTGCAATTAAGGCAGAGCTTGCTGAGCTTGCAGAAATCATTCGCCCATTTGCTCGCGATACAGGTGATTTCTTCAATAAGGCAATCAAGGAAGGTAAGCGCATCCTTCTTGAGGGTCAGCTAGGCTCTCTAAAGGATACAGACCATGGTATCTATCCTATGGTTACATCTTCTTCTCCATTGGCTGGCTTTGCATCAATTGGTGCAGGTATTCCTCCATATGAGATTAAAGATATTATCACTGTTGTTAAGGCATACTCAAGTGCTGTTGGTGCAGGTCCATTCGTTTCTGAAATCTTTGGTGACGAAGCTGAGGAGCTACGTAAGCGCGGTGGTGATAAAGGTGAGTATGGTGCAACAACTGGCCGTCCACGTCGCGTAGGTTGGTTTGATGTTCCAGCAACACGCTATGGCTGCCAGCTTCAGGGTGCAACAGAGGTAGCATTGACAATTGCTGATGCTCTTGGTTATTTGGACGAGATTCCTGTATGCGTTGCATACGAGATCGACGGCAAGCGCATTGACTACTTCCCTGCTACTCCATATCTTTACAAGGCAAAGCCAATTATCGAGAAACTTCCAGGTTGGAAGTGCGATATTCGTGGCGCTACAGATTGGGATGCATTGCCTCAGCAGGTTCGTGACTATGTTAAGTTCATTGAGAAGAGCATTGGTGTACCAATTACATTCTTCTCTACAGGTCCAGACCGCAAGGACATTATCCGTCTAGGCAAGCGCGCATAAGCAATTTTTGCTTTTAACACAAAAAGAAGCTCTAGTTTTTTGAGGCTTACAATGTGGGGCGCAGTCAGGCAAATGCTATGACTACGCCCCTGATAATTTAACAAACAATATTTTAAAGATACACTCCTATGATAGATCGTTACACAAGAAAAGAAATGGCTGCCCTATGGTCTAGCCAACATAAATTTGAGGTTTGGTTAAAGGTAGAGCTTGCTGCTACAGAGGCTTGGGAAAAGCTAGGCGTTGTTCCTGCTGGAACTACTGAGCGTATGCGTGCTAATGCTTCTTTCACAGTTGAGCGTATTGATGAAATTGAAGCATCAACTCATCACGATGTTGTTGCTTTCACACGCTGTGTTGCTGAAAGCCTTGGCGAAGATTCAAAGTGGCTTCACTATGGATTAACATCTACTGACGTTGTTGACACAGCTGCTGCAGTTAATATTCATGAAGCATGTGGGATGCTGATTGAAGGAACAAAGAAATTAATTGCAACATTAGGTGAGCAAGCAAGAAAATATCAAGACACACCAGTAATGGGACGCACTCATGGTGTACATGCAGAGCCAACAACTTTTGGTATGAAGTTCCTACTATGGCATGAAGATATGAAGCGTTGCTTGACACGCCTTGAAGCAGCAGCAGAAACAATGCGCGTAGGCAAGCTTTCTGGTGCCGTAGGCAACTATGGTAACATTGATCCATTTGTTGAGAAATATGTTTGCGAGAAGCTAGGTATCAATCCATCTCCAATCTCTACTCAGGTATTACAGCGTGATCGCCATGCAGAGCTAATGTGTGCAATTGCAATCACTGGCTCATGCATTGAGAAGATTGCTACTGAGGTCCGCCACTGCCAGCGCACAGAGCTTCGTGAGGTTGAGGAACCTTTTGCAAAGGGACAAAAGGGTTCTTCTACAATGCCACACAAGCGCAATCCAGTAAAGAGCGAAAACCTATGTGGTCTTTCACGCGTATTGCGTGGTTATGCTGTTACAGCAATGGAAAATGTGGCATTGTGGCATGAGCGCGATATCTCTCACTCATCTGCAGAGCGCATTATCATTGCTGATGCTACTACTCTGCTTGATTATATGCTAGAGCGCATTAACTTCATTGTTGGTGGATTGCTAATTTACCCAGAGAACATGAAGCGCTCAATGGATATGAGCCATGGTCTTGTATATTCACAGCAGGTAATGCTTGCACTTGTTGCAGCTGGCATGCTTCGTGAAAAGGCATACGACCTTGTACAGCGCTTAGCAATGCAAGCATGGGCAGAGAACAAAGATTACCCAGAGCTACTAAAGGCAGAGCCTGAGGTTGTGGCACATCTTTCTGCAGATGCAATTGATTTGCTATGCAAGCCAGAGAACAGTTTCAAAAACATCCCTCAGGTTTTTGACCGCTGCCTCAATAACAAATAATTGGTTATAACGAATAACGAGCAATCCTGATAAAAGTGTGTGCTTATTGCTAATGTAAGCACACACTTTATTATTTATTTTAGTAATACTATACCCGATTGCCTCAAAGCACGCCAAGACCTTCACATCAAAATTTAATTGATGTGAAAAATTTTCTGAATTAATTCAGTTATTTGCAGAATTCAACTCAATCCATCGAAGAATAATATCAAGGACTAACTCGCGCTCCTTAAGGGTTAGGGGGCGGTTTTGTGGAATGCGATGCCACTTCTCCAAGCACCCTCTACAGCAGGTGGCAGTTGCATGCTGTGCTACAAATACGGGATACCCACGCATAGGTGTTTGCTTCCCATCATTTACAGGATTTGCACAAAATAGCTTATTCTCTAACCATTGTGCAGCTTTACCTCGTAATTCTCCACTGGCAAGC
>JAFPBK010000002.1 GCA_017424105.1 Kiritimatiellia bacterium
AATTCTAAAGGTATATGTAGACGAGGGATTGTATCCATCAGTTTATAATGTTGTATTAACTAATGCAATCCAGATTTTTGGTATGTATGATGATCCTTCTCGTGTAGTAATATCAAATATGTATACTGGTTCAAATCAAGATAAAGAAAGACGTTTATTTAAGTTGAATCATAAGGATGCAGTTGTTGCAAATTTGACTATGCAAAATGGTTCTGTTTGCGGTTCGTATACGTATGGCGGTAGTTTTATAATTAACGCAAATGGCGGTATGGTATCCAATTGTATTGTTGAAGCAAGTACAACATCTCAAAGTAATGCTTACCCAGGTGGTGGTCACTTGGAGAATGGTATTGTGACACATACGATATTCCGTCAGTGTCGTACACGTGCAGGTTCTGCAAATTGGGAAAAAAATAGATCTGGTGTATTGCAAGCACAAGGTACCAGTAAGGTTGAAAATTGTCTTTTTGTAGATAATCCTCAAACAACTTCTGTAGTACTTATCAATGTTCAAGGTAATGCAATTATGAGAAATTGCTCTATTATTGATGCTAGTTTGGCTTCAACAAATGCAGATTGTTCTGTCTTTTCTGCATTACGTATTGGTGCAAATACAACAGTGCAAAATGTTGTAGTTGTAGGTGTTACTAATACTGTTGATGGTGCTTGTGTACTACCAACAGGAACTGTAGCTAATTTCGCAAATGGTGCTTTGGATGGCGACATCACAGACAAGGGCTTCCCTGAGGAGACAATTGTTGGAACAAAGGCAGATTTCTTCACAGATTATGCTGCTGGCAATTATCGTCCAAATCCTTTTGGAAAATTGGTTGGTGCCGGTGCAAATTATGACGGAATGGCGCTTTATGATCTTAGCGGTGAATACGCACGTTTAGTTGGTGGCAAGATTGATATTGGATGTTATGAGGGTTTCCCAATTGGCACAGTCATATTTGTAAAATAAGTTTTGATGTAAAACTTGATGGTGTAACACCATAGATATTCGCACTTCTTTGTAATGCGCGTGTGAGCGTGTTTGTGAGAAGTGCGTTTTTATTTTTAGAATTATGTGCACAAATTACATTATGTTGCAGCAATTCAGATTATGCCATTGTATGTGCACAAAATGATTTCTTAGGATTTGCATTATCATTGAATTTAAGCGTTATTTATGGTAGAATCTTTGACATTATTTAACCGATTTTTGTAGTAAGGTAATTCGTTATGAGCAATTCAGAATATAATTTTGCAACAATTGAAAAAAAATGGCAGGCTTATTGGGATGAGCATAAGACATTTAAGACACCAGATTTCTCAGATGGTAAACCTAAGTACTATGTACTTGATATGTTCCCTTACCCATCTGGAGCAGGTCTTCATGTAGGTCATCCAGAAGGCTATACAGCAACAGATATTCTATGCCGCTTTAAGCGTCATCGTGGCTTTAATGTACTACATCCAATGGGCTGGGATGCATTTGGTTTGCCAGCAGAGCAGTATGCTGTTGAGACAGGTACTCATCCTTCTATCACAACAGAGAAGAATGTTGCTACATTCAAGCGTCAAATTAAATCTCTTGGCTTTAGCTATGATTGGGACCGTGAAATCAATACAACAGACCCAAAATACTACAAGTGGACACAGTGGATTTTCAAGCAGCTATACAATAAGGGCTTAGCATATGTTTCTGAGGTTCCTGTAAACTGGTGTCCTGCACTAGGTACTGTGCTTGCTAATGAGGAAGTTATCAATGGTCGCAGTGAGCGTGGTAATCACCCAGTTGAGCGCCGCCCAATGCGCCAGTGGATGCTAAAGATTACAGAATATGCAGAGCGCCTTCTAAATGATCTTGAGGACCTTGATTGGTCTGAGGGGATCAAGGAAATGCAGCGCAATTGGATTGGTAAATCAACAGGTGCTGAGGTTACTTTCAGCACAACAGCTGGTGAGCAAATCGTTGTTTACACAACTCGTTGCGATACTCTGTTTGGTGCTACTTACATGGTTATGAGCCCAGAGCATGCTCTTGTAAAGAGCTGGATGGAGAAGGGCATTATCACAAATAAGGCAGAGGTTGAGGCATATCAGCTTGAGGCATCCCATAAGTCTGATTTTGAACGTACCGAAATGAATAAGGATAAGACAGGTGTAATGCTTGAAGGAATCAAGGGCATAAATCCTGTTAATGAGAAGGAAATCCCAATCTTTATCTCTGACTACGTTCTTGCAAGCTATGGTACTGGTGCAATTATGGCAGTGCCTGCTCATGATACACGCGACTACGAATTTGCTCAGAAGTTCAACATCCCAATGGTTGAAGTTGTTGGCGGTGGAGATATCTCAAAGGAGGCATTTACTGATTGTGCTACAGGCGTAATGGTAAATTCTGGCTTCCTAACAGGCCTATCTGTTGAAGATGCAAAGAAGAAGATGATTGCATGGCTTGAGGAAAATGGCCGTGGCAGAGCAAAGGTTCAGTATAAGCTACGTGACTGGTTGTTCAGCCGTCAGCGCTATTGGGGTGAGCCATTCCCTGTTGTACATATGGATGATGGCACAACTCTTCTACTTGAAGATGATGAGCTGCCATTAACTCTTCCTGAGATGGAAGACTTTAAGCCAACAGGTACAGGCGAACCACCTCTATCTAAGGCAAAGAATTGGCTTCGCTATACTGACCCTAAGACAGATAAGCAGGGTTGGCGTGAAACAAATACAATGCCACAATGGGCAGGCTCTTGCTGGTACTACCTACGCTACATTGACCCAACAAATGACAGCTGCTTTATCGATCCTGAGAAGGCAAAGGAATGGCTGCCAGTTGACCTATATGTTGGTGGTGCTGAGCATGCTGTGCTTCACCTTCTATATGCTCGCTTCTGGCACAAGGTTCTATTTGACCTAGGTCTGGTTCCAACAAAGGAGCCATTCCAGAAGCTTGTTAATCAGGGTATGATTCTTGGTATGTCTTACAAGGATGGTCGTGGTGCTCTTGTTCCTATGGATTTAGTTGATACATCAACAAATCCTCCTACACACAAGGAGACAGGAGAGAAGCTTGTTGAGTTCGCTGCAAAGATGTCAAAGTCTTTAAAGAATGTTATCAATCCAGATGATGTTATCCGTGAGTATGGTGCTGATAGTATGCGTCTATATGAGATGTTTATGGGCCCACTTGATGCAGTAAAGCCTTGGAGCACAAAGGGTGTTGAGGGCGTATACCGCTTCCTACGCCGTGGCTATCGCATGATTGTTGATCAGCCAATTGTTGATCAGCCAATGGATAAGGAGCAGGCTCGTCTATGCCACAGCACTATTAAGAAGGTTACAGAGGATATTGAGAACCTAAGCCTTAATACAGCAATCAGCCAGCTAATGATTTTTGTTAATGGTTTCTCAGGCGAGGGCAAGCCATTGCCACGCGAGGCTGCAGAGGCATTTGTTATCATGTTGGCACCATTTGCACCACACGTTGGTGAGGAGCTATGGGAGTTGCTTGGACATGAGCCATCAATTGAATATGTACCTTGGCCAAAATTTGATGAGGCAGCAATCAAGGTTACAGAGGTTGAAATTGTTGTTCAGGTCTGTGGTAAGATTAAGGGCCGCGTAATGCTTCCTCTTGATGCAACAGAGGAGCAAATGCGTGAGTTGGCTCTTGGTATGGAGTCTGTTCAGACAGCTTTGGCAGGTCGCCCAGTTCGTAAGGTAATTTGCGTACCTGGTCGAATTATCAATGTTGTTGGCTAAATGATAGAATAAAATCTTAAAATTAAAATGCTGAAAGCCAACGGCTTCAGCATTTTAATTTTTATATGGAAGTTCGTTAGGTTATAAGAAATGTACAATTTATTGTTTATAGGATTATATGTTTTATTGATGGTTGGTGTTGGTCTTTGGGGCTTACGCCGAACAAAAACATTAGATGATTTCTTTTTAGGAGGTCGCAGCTTTGGCCCATGGATTACTGCATTTTCCTATGGAACTAACTATTTCTCTGCTGTTGTATTTGTTGGCTTTGCAGGTCGTTTTGGCTGGAATCAAGGCTTGGATAGTTTATGGATTGGAATTGGTAATGCAGTGCTAGGTGCATTTCTGGCTTGGCTGATTTTAGGTAAACGTACGCGACGCATGACCCGTAATCTGGATGTCATGACAATGCCAGAATTTTTCTTTAGGCGTTATGGTATGTATACCATGAAACCATTTGCTGCTATGGTTATATTCATATTCTTGTTGCCATATTCAGCAGGTGTTTACAAAGGTTTAGCAGAGCTTTTGGTTGGCGTATTTCCTGGTGTGCCATTCAATGTTGCTATCATTATCATGGCAGCTTTGACTGGTTTATATTTAATCTTAGGTGGATATTTTGCAGTAGCAATTACAGATTGCATCCAAGGTGTAATTATGATTGGTGGTGCACTTGCATTGGTTTATTGCATTGCAGATGTCAGCCCAGCAGGGAATATTCCTGATGCAGTAGCTATGGTATCTCAAAAGTATGCCGAGCATGCCTCTGCAGGAAAAACAAATCCTGGTCCATGGTATCTATTGCCAAGCCTTGTTGCAATGACATCTTTTGGATGCTGGGCTATGCCTCAGATGGTACATAAATTTTATGCAATTAAGGATGAGGGCATTATCATAAAAGGAGCGATTGTTTGCACTGTTTTTGCTCTGATTATTGGTGGTGCCGCATACTTTACAGGAAGTACATCTCATCTTTTCTTTGATAGTTTATCTGATTTGAAGGTTCCTGCAGGAGTTGCTCCAGAGGATACAATTGTTCCTACAATGCTTGTGGAGTATCTTCCAAAATCATTGCTAGGACTGATGCTTGTATTGCTACTTTCTGCATCAATGTCAACGCTTTCAGGAATTGTTCTTGTGTCTTCTTCTGCTATTGCGATTGATTTATATAAGGGTGTAGTAGATCCAAAGGTAAGCCATCGCACATCAGTAACGCTAATGAGATTCTTATCTGCAATGTTTATTGCAATATCATATTTTATTGCAACACATCGTATTTCATTTATTGAGACATTGATGTCGCTCTCATGGGGTTCAATCGCAGGTGCATTCTTAGCTCCATTTATTTTTGGTTTGTTCTGGCGTAGAACTACTGCTGTAGGTGCTTTTGCAGGAATGTGCTCAGGTATTGCTACAACAGTGGTGCTTTTCTTTACACTTGATAAGTCATTAGCATCATTTGGTGCTTGTGTAGGTATGCTTGTACCATTTATTGTAGTGCCAGTGGTAAGTTTGTTTACAAAACCAGTGCCAGAAAATATTGTTGACAAAGCATTTTCTATAAGTGTAAAATAATTGGCATAAGTTAGTAAATAGGTTAACAAATAAAACAAAAAGGGACAAAAATATGAAAAAGACAATTACTACAATTTTTGCAACAGTTGTTGCAGTCAGTGCATTTGCTTTAACTCCAGATGAGGCAGCAGTTAAGGCTTCTATTGAATCAATGTTTAAGGCAGGTCAAGAGGGCAAGCTAGTTACTTCTATTTTTGAGGCAATGCCTACATCTCATCAAAAGGGCTTCTATGATGTTTCTCAAGCATTTGCTAAGAAGATGGACCCAATGGTTTGGAATTCTGGTGTAAGTGTAATGAGCAATTTTGGCAAGGTGCTTTCTACTAAGTCCGATTTTATTGTAAATTCTGCTATGGCTAAGCAGGTTCCAAGCCCAAGTGCAGATGCATGTAAAAAAGGAGATTTAAAGGCTGCGGACGTTCTTGCTGCTGGTAAATTCTTTTCAAGCATTGCATCAATTACACTAGCTGATATTAAGTCACAGCCAAATGCTAAGGCATTGGCAGCATACTTAGATTCAAAGATTGGTAAGCTACCTGCATGCGAGATGCCAACATACACTATCAAGACAGAGCAGGATGGTGATATTGTTGTATATTTTGAAGGTAGAACAGATGGTGTAGAGTTTGAGAAGGTTAAAGGCAAGTGGCTTCCTGAGGAGTTAGCAGATCCTGATTTTGATGATATTTTGGAAGACATCAATGAGGATATGAACTTTGCAACAGAAGAAGGTCAGCAATTTAAGATGCAGGCAATGATGTTCTCTGCAATGGCAAATGGTGCTTTAGCTCCAGTATTGCAGGCAAAAACTCAGGAAGAGTTTGATGCAGCTGTTTCAGCAATTTTCAAATCTTTAGGCTTCTAAAATTTAGATAAGCTCTAAAATAAATTTCAAAGCGATGATGGTTTTTACTGTCATCGCTTTTTTATGTATGACGGGCATGTCATAGTTCTAAGGTGAAAGTCCAACGGGGGGTAGTTACCGACCAACCCAATAGCGACTCCCAAGGTTTATGTTGTGAGGCATAGGCGAGAAGAAGGGATAGCGAAATCGTAGCCTAA
>JAFPBK010000035.1 GCA_017424105.1 Kiritimatiellia bacterium
ATCGTCCCAGACGGAAGCGAAAGCGCGAAAATAAAATTTTTTAGTGCTTAGGAGACCTTGGGGACAAATTTATTTAAGCGCTAGAATTTTTTGCTCTCTTGTCGCCAATGTCCCCTATGTCCTTAATGTCTCCACCTAAAATTGAGAGCAACAAATAAAAGGTGTGTGCTTAACTGGGGTGCAGTACGTCTCGTGCTGCACATCATATGTTTAAATTCCACCACATATATTGCTTCGCAATGCTTCATATGCTGTAGGCATACTTCATAAAATTAGTTTTTGCACAATTGACAATCTAAAACGTTAAATGCTAAAATGAAAGAAAATTTTGTATATTTTTTTATAATTATGAGGTAAAAAATGAAAATAAAAGACTTTGTGAAAATATCAGCGTTTGCGATTCTTGCATTTTCAATGCTAGGATGTGGCAAAGAAAAGATTGAAGATAAAGAGATAACAGTAGCAGGCATAGAGATGGTAAGGATACCAGATAGTGCTGAGCATAAAGGTTTATACTTTGGTAAATACGAAGTAACTCAGGAGCAGTGGCAAGAAATTATGGGAAATAATCCATCGTATTTCAAAGGCGACTTATCTCGTCCTGTAGAGATGGTTTCTTGGAATGACTGCCAGGATTTTATAAAGAAACTAAATGCTCGTACAGAAGTAAAGTCAGCAGGAATTACATTTAGACTTCCAACAGAGGAAGAGTGGGAGTATGCTTGCCGAGCAGGAAGCAAAGGTAAATATGGTTTGCTAGCAGATGGACGAGAAGGCACAATAGACGAGATGGGCTGGTATGAAGATAATGATGATAAGATACATCCAGTAGGGCAAAAGAAGCCAAATGCATGGGGCTTGTATGATATGCATGGAAATGTGTGGGAGTGGACAGCGTCGGCTGATGGTTCTAGCCGTATTTTCCGTGGTGGTAGCTACTGTAATGATGCGTCTGACTGCGAGTCGGATTACAGGGACTGGAACAGTCCCGATCTCAGGCACTACGGCCTCGGCTTCCGCCTCGTCGCCTCTAGGACAGGAAAATAACTGTGCTAAAAAAAAGAGGAGGCTTGCTTGCGGTGCAAATAAAATGCACCGCAAGCAAGCCTCCGAAAAATGTTTTTCAACCCGCTCAAAGGGTTGAAAAACCAATTTTTTTACATAGACATCTATTAGTCAAATAGTTTAATGTCCTTATAAATTAAGGGTTTTCTCGCTCGCATTAGCGTGAAAACTCTTTTTCCATAAAGACGTTAGATGATTGTCCTAAATGCCATTGCTAGAAAATCTTGCTCTCCCGTCGCCAATGTCCCCTATGTCCTCAATGTCCCCATCTAAACTTGAGAGCAATATATATGTGTGCTTAACTGGGGTGCAGCACGTCTCGTGCTGCACATATTTGACGTAAGCGTGATGACTAAATGTGCGAAGGGGAAGGGACGCAGAGAGCGCAAAGGACGCGGAGGTGCGCTGAGCTCGTGTGATGGCTTGCGTGGTGGTTCTGGGTGATACGCCAGTGCTTGTTGTTGGTTTACTCATTGCTTTGTCTATCGACGCAATTAACCAACTGCCAATCGCTGGCGTGTACGGCCCACAAGATTATTGAGTATGGGAGCGTACGTAAGCGTGATGCCTAAACGTCTAACGTCTCTCGTCAGATTGGGTCTCGTCTCTCGTCTCACGTCTCATGTCCCAGAGGGCGTGTCAACGCGAGGATGGAGTCTCACGTCTATTGGTCTAAGCGTCTGGCGGTGGTAGTCTAATCGTCTTATCGTCTTTGGGTCGTGCAATCGTCTAACCGTCTTATCGTCCCAGACGGAAGCGAAAGCGCGAAAATAAAATGTTTTAGCGCTTAGGGGACCATAGGGACTGTTTATTTTAGTGCTAGAATTTCTTGCTCTACAGTCCCTTTTCTTCGTGCTTTTAGACAGCACGCTAAGGCTTAAATAATTCTATATTTTTTGAGGAGGGCATTGATTGGTGCATAAACATCAGGTGGCAGCTCGTAGATGTTGCTGCCTTTGTCGCTGATGTATATATCAAATTCGCGTAGGTTGTCATTCTTGTCCCTCATCTGTATATGAAGTCCTGCCTTGCGAATCTCAACTAAATCAAACAAGTTTTCAGAGAATTTGCTACGTATTGTTTCGTAAACAGAGCGATACTTGTTAGTAAACTTAATGGATGCACCTTGCACGCCAATAAAGTCAATTCTTAGCTCAGAAACAAATGCTAATTCAATGCCAAATTCATTTCCTTCAAGCTGCAGATTTATTGTCTTGAATGTGTTTAAATTGTATACAGGAGTAGGTGTAATAATTGGTCGTGAATTTAATATGTCGCGAGCAAATATTTTAGCAAAGTAGCCTATGTCTTTTTCCATTCTTGATGAGTAAAGCATCAGCTGATTTGTATCCTCGTCATGCAAGAAAAATAGCTTGTTCTTTAAAAATACTTCCAGAGAGCTTGTGCTTTCATCAAAATATGCATTATTTAGTACAATGACGTATGCTGTTGTTGTAGGATCGTACTTAAATATCTCATATGTGGCAGAGTCTTCTGCCAGCTTGTCCATTCTTAAAACATGCTTCAAGTTTCCTATAAAAGTAGCAATTGAGGTAGCCATAGGAATTTCATCATGAATTTCTTCAAGATTATAGCGTGCCCATTTTGAAATAGATTTTATTTCATAAGAAAGAACTAATTGCTCCCACTTTTCCGGATATTTTAAATAGACCCAAAGTACAATATCTGCTATTGTTTTCTGAGAACTTTCAATGCTTGAATCTAATTTGATTTTTAAATGCGTAAATTGGCTCTTCAGACCTTTTAGAGAAATTGCACGATTGAAAATAATATCAAAGGAATATAGCGTATTGATATATGCTATGCGCTGCTCCTCAGGAGATTCATTCGGTGGAATAGCTAAAATATCTACTAGCTCGTCACGAGAATGCTTCCAATTAAGCTCTTTGTTAGGAAAGAATTGCTCCCAGAATTTCTTAAGAAGCTTGATGTCTGTAAAACGCTTTAGAATTAGGCGTGGGTTTATTACTTCGTATGCCATAATATATTTACGATTTACTTGGTTGTTATTGGAGAAGGGTAGCTAGTGACTCTGCCACGATTGTCGCGGAGTATTGTCTCATTTGGCTTTTCCTCAATTATGTAATTAGGAAGAAGCTCAATCTTGCCGGAAAGTCCTGGAATGTCAACGCAGAAATTAGGGATAGCCATACCACTTAGGCGACCACGCAAATAGTCCATTATATTGATGCCTGTGGAAAGCGGTGTACGGAAATGCTCAACACCGCGCACTAAGTCGCATTGAAACATGTAGTATGGACGAATCCTGTTGTGATAAAGAGTGCGGCAAAGCTCTTCTACACATTCTGGTGTGTCGTTGACGTCTTTTAGAAGTACAAATTGATTTGCTACAGGAATACCTGCATCAATAAGCATTGAAGCAGCTGAAAGTGCTTCTGGAGTTAATTCTCTAGGATGATTAAACTGTGTATTTACAAATATAGGCTTATATTTCGAGAATATGTTTATAAGACCTGGAGTAATTCGCATAGGAAGGGTGACTAATACACGAGTTGCTATACGAATAGCTTTTATAGATTTGACCTTTGTTACAGCAGAAAGAATTCTGTCAATTGCTTCGTCAGACAGAAGTAATGGGTCTCCGCCACTGATGAGTAAATCGTCAATTTCAGGATGCTCTTCTAAATACTTAATTGCTGCAGCAAGCTCTTCATCTGAGATTGGTGGCAGGGTCTCGCCTGAGATGCGCTTGCGTGTGCAGTGTCTGCAATATGTGGCACATTCTGAGCATGCGAGAAGTAAAGCCCTGTCTGGGTAGCGATGCACAAGCTTTGGTGTAGGGGAGCAAGGCAGCTCACCTAGTGGATCATTTGTAAGCCAAGTAGCCTCAATGAGCTCACCAGCACCAGGCATGCATTGCAGGAATATTGGGTCTTTTTCATAAGGCTTGCGAATCAAGGACGCATAGTAAGGAGTTACAGCCATGGGGAACTGCTTTTCAGCTTCCGCGATGGCTGTATCTTCTGTTTTGTCCATTCCCAAGAAACGGGCAAACGCAGAGGCGTTAGTCAGCCTCTGCGCCATTTGTTCTTTCCAAGCCTTATCGTTCATTAGATCTTGAAGAAACCTGTATTACGTAGGATTTCACCAACAAGAATTATTGTTACAAGAATTGGAGCAATGTACTTAGTCATGATTACAAATAGTTTGCGTGACTTAAATGGAGTACCGCATGCTTCAACCTCGTCCTCAATAGTCTTTGTTTTGATAATCCAACCAACAAAGATACATGTGATTGCAGCAACAAGTGGCATTAGAACGCTGTTTGTTACAAAATCAAAGAAATCTAGGAATTGTAGCTTGAATATTGTGATGTCAGCCCATGGTCCATAGCCCAAAGCACTGAATGTTGCCAAGAATGCGATTGCAAAGAATGCGAAGAATGTTGCATTCTTTCTTTCCATATTCAATAGATCGCAAATAGAAGCAACGCATGTCTCATATAGAGAAATTGCTGATGTTAAAGCTGCAAAGATAACCAATAGGAAGAATACAGCACCGATGTATGGAGCAGCAGCACCAAATCCAGCAAATACATTTGGCAGTGTTACGAACATCAACTTAGGACCAGCTGACATTGCTTCTTTAACAGCAATGTTTGTTGCAGCAACTGTATCACCACCACAGCTTTCAATTAGTTCTGGAGTTACATTGTTATTTACTGCAAATATGTAAACAACAGGGATAATCATCAAACCAGCAATAACAGCGATAAGAGTATCAAAGATTTCGATTCTGCGAACGCTCTTCTCAATTGAGTCTGTCTTACTTAGGTATGAACCGTAAGTAATCATAATACCCATAGCTAGAGAAAGAGAGTAGAACATTTGACCCATAGCACCTAGAATAGTCTTTCCAAGCAGTGCAAATGAGAAAGAGCCATCGGTTGTTCTTAGGCAGTCCATATTAGGTACTAAGTAATACTTCAGACCTGCACTTGAACCTTCCAATGTGCAAACATAGATAGAGATACCTACAGCCATAATAAGCAATAGAGGCATCATTACTTTGTTTGACTTTTCAATACCATTCTTTACACCTAGTGCAATAACTATAGCACATGCGAGAATAAAGATTAAGCCATAGCCAAAAGAACCAAAGTTAGATGAAACAAATCCACCAAAGAAGGCACCTGAATCTGCTAAAGGATTAACACTTGGATTTACAATCATCTTGCAGTAGGTTGTGAAATATTTAATAACCCAACCACCGATAACGCAGTAATATGGAACAATTACTACTGGAATGATTGTAGCTAAAATTCCAAGAAACTTAAATTTCTTATTAAGCGTAGTATACGCTGTTAACTGACTTTGATTTGTCTTACGACCAATTGAAATTTCAATTGTCATCAATGTGAAACCAAGAGTAACAACCAAGATTAGGTAGACAAGAATGAATGTACCTCCACCATATTGAGCTGCTAAGTATGGGAAGCGCCATAGATTACCCAAGCCAATTGCAGAAGCTGCAGCTGCAAGGATAAAGGCAAATTGATTTGACCAAGTTGAACGTTTTTGTGACATATTTTTTCCTTGTTGAATTTATTTTTATTTATGAAATATTATGCAATTGTTGGTGCAATAGAATTTTCTAGTGGAGCATCGCTGGCATTAGCAATTGTTTCCTTTGCCTTTTGACGCTTTAGAAATTCCTTTGCAAATTCTGAGTAGCCAACAGCTACAGTAGATGATGGAGCATATACTACAACAGGCAAACCATAGCTTGGTGCCTCACCAGCACGAACACTGCGTGGAATTACTGTTTCGTATACTGCATCAGCATAGTGCTCGCGTACCTGAGTAATAACTTCATCTGCCAAGCGTGTCTTGTTGTACATTGTCATCAAGATACCTTCAAGGGTCAGGCGAGTATTTGCACCTGAATTACGAAGACGCTCTATTAACTGAGTGATAACACTTAAGCCTTCCATAGCATAGTATTCGCATTGCATTGGAATGATGACAGAATCTGCTGCTGCCAAAGCATTTGACATAAGGATACCTAATGAAGGAGGGCAATCAACAATAATGTAGTCAAAAATCTTTGCCTCTTTAATTGGATCCAAGATTCTGGTTAATCCTTGAAGATGATTCTCCATGCGAGCAATTTCTATTTCAGCACCAGCTAAATTAACCTCAGAAGGAATGATATTTACATTTTCAATAACTGTACCAAGAATTACCTCATCAATAGCCTTTGTACCCATAAGTGCTGGATATAGGCTGATTCCGTCCTTTGGCTCTACGCCAAGACCAGAAGTAGCATTTGCCTGAGGATCAAGATCGATAACAAGTACGGTCTTTTTCTTGGATGCTAGCATTGCAGCAAAGTTGACAACAGTGGTTGTCTTTCCAACTCCGCCTTTTTGGTTTGCTATAGCAATAACATGTGACATATTGTTTACCTTTAATTTAAGGTTAGTTTAACTAGTGTGAAACAAAAATTTGGTTAGCGTTGATTACTTTGATTTAATCATGCCAACCTGGCGTGCATAGCCAAACATACCGCCAGCAGCAACTACTGGAGCAACAGCACCAAGATCCTTTAGAGTGAAGACCTTGCCATCTGCACAACGTGTGATTGTACCTGCCTCAACATCAACCTCTGCCTCATCGCCTGTCTTAAATTCTGCTGTCAGAGGAGCTGCTGTCTCAAAAGGATAAACCTCACCAGTAGCCACTGAGTTACGGAAGAAGATACGTGCATAGGACTCTGCCACAACAGCCTGACATCCAGCAGCACCTAGTGCTACAGGAGCATGCTCACGTGATGAGCCACAGCCGAAGTTCTTACCAGCAATCATAATGCCATAAGGTGTCTTACCTGTGCTTTGGTCAACATATGGGATCTCTGAGTCTGGCAAACCAGCCATTGCATAAGAGCCTAGCTTTGCATACTCCTCAGGAATTGTTGGAACAAGGTTTAGATATTGTGCTGGGATAATTAGGTCTGTATCAATATTATCGCCTAGAACATAAACTTTTGCTTTGATTTTCATGTTTTCTGTTTTCCTAAAATCTGGTTAATACAAGTTGCACAATTATAGATCACGAGGATCGCAGATGTAGCCCTTAACAGCTGATGCAGCTGCTGTAAGTGGAGAAGCTAGATAGATAGGAGCTTCCTTTGAGCCCATGCGACCAATGAAGTTACGGTTTGTTGTTGAGATAACAACCTCTTTGCCATGTGTGCGGCCAAATGTGTCAATTGGACCACCTAGGCAAGCAGCGCATGATGGAGGAGCAACTGGTAAGCAGCCTGCTTCTGCAAAGATTGTAACAAGTGACTTGCCATCAATTTCTGTTGTAAGAAGCTTCTCTGCAATTTCAGTTGTTGCTGGTACGATAAATGTATCAATGCAAACCTTACGGCCATTTAGAATTGAAGCAGCCATAACAAAGTCTTCAAGCTTACCACCTGTGCAAGAACCGATGTATGAGCGATCAAGCTTAATATCTGTGCAATCGCGTGCAGGAGCATAGTTACTTGGGATATGTGGCTTAGCTACACAAGGAACAAATGTTGATACATCGTATACATATTCCTTTAGTACTGGAGCATCTGGGTCACCATATACTGGAGTAAATTCCTTGCCAGTGCGTGCCTTTACATAGTCAAGAGTCATCTGGTTTGGAGGAATGATACCATTCTTTGCACCAGCTTCTACAGCCATGTTACAAATTGTAATGCGCTCATCAATTGTCAAAGCATCAACAGCCTCGCCTGTGAATTCCATTGCACAATATGTAGCACCATCTACACCAATATCACCGATAATGCGTAGAATCATATCCTTTGCAGATACATAGTCAGGCTTTTTGCCGTTAAGAACAAAACGAATAGTCTCTGGAACCTTTACAAGCATTTTACCTGTGCCCATAACAAAGCCAGCATCTGTGTTACCGATACCTGTTGAGAATGCACCTAATGCACCATGGCTGCAAGTATGTGAGTCTGTACCAACGATTACCTCGCCAGGACGTACATGGCCATGCTGTGGCAAGCCTAGATGGCAAACACCACAATAGTTTGGTGTACCTGGCTCATAGAAGTAAGGCAGATCCTGCTCTTTAACAAATTCGCGTAGTGTGTCTACATTGCGGTGTGCCTTCTCGTCAGCAGTGAAGATATAGTGGTCAGGAATGATAACAACACCTTCTTTATCGAATACCTTTGCATCATCACCAAACTCGCGGTGGAAGATGCCGATAGTGCCTGGTCCGCATACATCGTGGGTTAAAAGAATATCAACATTTACCCAAATATTGTCACCTGGTTTTACTGAATCCAAGCCAGCATGCTTAGCAAGGATTTTTTCTGTCATTGTCATTTTATTCATATTGAATCTTCGTCTTTACTTTGTTTATTGTTGAATATAAATTTTTGAATTAGCGTTTTTTTGCTTTGTTCATCAGCTTAAAGAATCGCTCTTCGTACAGAGGGAAAACCTTATTCTTCTGAAGCAGAACGCCAAGAGATTGAATTAAAGAAGGATCGCGTTCAGCAGCACGAAATGCATTCTCAATTTCTTGCTTAATGGATAGGGTCATCACTTGTTCAGATTTGTCAAACATGTGTTGCTTTGTCATATCCATTACATTTTTTTGTACAGATTTTTGAACCATAGCCATAAAGAGGCGCACCAAGGAAACATCCCATGGCTTTTCAACACCTTTTACAAGTGCGATGTATGGGTCTTTTTTAGCCCTGATATCTGTCTTTACATGGTCAATAACATTTGCTGCAGAATCTGTAATTGTTTCTTCAGAAAATGCTTCCTGCTTTAAAGTGTAGCCATAGCGAAGGATGCGGCATTCATCCTTCTCCATAATTGATTTTACATATTGCTGAGCTTCCTCACTGAACCCCTCAAGAAATATCTGTGAATATTGGGATGGGGTAATGATTTGAGGACGCAATAGCTGCATACGACCAATGCGTAGCTTGGTCTTTTTGATAGAATCTAGGTCTTCTGTAACAAGATAATAGTTAAGAATTGTATTACCAAAAGTCTCTAGTGTTCCTTTTGGTTCTACAATGATTTCTGTATTTTCTACAGCGTAATGAAAGTCAAAATTTTCCGATGTGCTCATAATTGTAATAATTATATCAAAAAAATGGCTTTAAAAAAAGTGCAAACGCATAGATTTAGGGCGTTTTTCAGCGAAAATTGCACAAAGAAGAGCAGCTGCTAAAAGTGCGAAGGGAAGTGACGCAGAGAGCGAAAAGGAAGCGGAGGTGCGCTGAGCTCGTGTGGTACACGAATGAGTGTGTTTTTTCAAGGACACGAATATGCTCTAATTAGCACAAATGGGTTCTAGGGTATTGGCTGTCGCTGAATTAGTGAATAGATAATAGTGAATAGTGAATAACGAATAGTGAATAGATAAGGTAAAAATATTTAAAGGTGTGTGCTTAACTGGGGTGTAGGACGTCCCCGTCCTACACGTTAACTGGGCTGTAAGACGTCCTCGTCTTACAGAATAACTGGGCAGCATGGCGTCCCCGCCTTGCTGAAACTTTAAATAATTCCACCTAATATATTCCGGAGCACCGCTTCATAGCGCTTGCGCTGCTTCATCTAAATTCGGCTACGAATTTAGTTAGCCCTATAGCAAGTGTTGTCCTGAATCAACATACAGGACTTGGCCCGTAATTGTAAGAGATGAAACAAGATAAAGCACAGCTTTAGCTATGTCACTTGGTAAGCAACGCGTAACCGTAGGTAATGTGCCGGCAGGCTCTGAATTAGCCACGTCTTTAGGTAATAATACAGGACCAGGAGCTATTGCATTTATTGAAATTTGAGGTGCTAACTCTAATGCTGCACCAAGTGTAAAATCCTCAAGTGCTTTTTTGCTTAGCCAATATGGCAAACATCCCTTTGCTGGCTTGTGAACTCGCTGATCTGTGATGTTAATTATCTTACCACAATAATCTGTAGGCAAAATTTCTGATGAATTGACTAATTCATAAAGGGTTTTTGCCATAACAATTGGGGCGAGGGTGTTGATATTTAGCATTTGCTGATAATCGTTAAGCGTAGTCTCAGAAAATGGCATAAGCTCAAATATTGCAGCATTGTTAATAACAATATCTACCCAACCAGCTAACTCCCATGCAGAACGGAGAACTACCTCAGCATCATCAGGTGTAGAAAAATCACCTTGTAAAGTCCATGCCTGACGGCCAAGTGTGCGCAGCTCTTTTGCTAGCTCTTCAGCTTCATCTGCAGAGCGATTGTAGTGAATAATAATATCGCAGCCTTGCTCAGCTAGTGTAAATGCAATTTCTCTGCCTACGCGCTCAGCTCCTCCTGTAACAAGTGCTACTCGTTCAAATAATGGAAGTGATGATTGATTTACTGTAGCCATAATAATTATTCTCCTGATTTAATTGCTGAGACAGGAATCCAGCCAAATGCATTGTTATAATTAACACGACACCAACCACTATGCTGTTCAAGAATAGTAATTTGGCCATTAGCAGGAATTTCAAAAATGTTTAGCGCATTTGGAGAAGGTGCAAGCTTAGCCATTGTTGCAATATTTGTTATTTGTTGCTTTGTGGCAGGGTCTATAGTGCGCACATTTGCATTAGTTGATGAGCTTGCATCTGCATTAGAATCAGGACCTATTGGAGTTAGAATAACATCCTCGACTTCTTCTACTTTGCGTTCAGTAATAGTAATGGTTAATTGGTCTTCTTCATTTATTTTTTCTGTTGCGAATTTGTATTCGCCGACAGTTGTATCAAAGTATAGCACTTTTGGTGGCGGAATTGTAAATTCTCCAGGTGCATTTGGAACGATTGTTTGTTCAATCACATATCCATAATTTTCCGCTGTATAGCCTTGTTGTACGATTTTTTCTGGATAAAGTTTGAAGTTCTCTAAATGCTCAATGCTGCAAGAAAGAGAATCTTTGATATTTAAGTCTGATGTCTCTATAGTAGTGCGTACAGTTATAATGTCGCCAACAGCAGCTATATTTGTTGATATGGTGGAGTAAATATCAATAGAACCTACTATGCCAGAGAATTGATCAGTTGGAGGAGGTGGTAATTCTTTTATAGAGATGGATAATGGTTTAGCTTTTGCACGTTTTGTAGGCCCCATTGTTTTCATAACAAAGAAACCATTGCCTCTAACGTCTCTGATGGAGTAACGATATACGGCACCAATATCTAGGGTCGCTTCTTCTGCATCTGTAAATGTTAAGAATGTGACAAAAGAATGTTTTTGCTTGTCTGTTGTTTCATCAGATGGAACATTAAAAAATTCACCAAACTTTGCATAAGAGAGATTATTTAATCCCGTAAAATTGACATCTTCTACTTCTGCATATTCTTCATCTATTCTTAGAGAAAAGATTAGTTTTACAGTTTCTCCAACATAGTATATATCTTTTTTAGGCTCTATATTAACTGAAAAGATATCATTCGGGTTTGCTACATTTGCAGCATAAGATAGAGCACTACAGATAATTGCAAAAATGCAAATAAAAGTTTTAAGTAGCTTTTTCATCTTAATTTGCCTCCTCATTGCTTGATTCTTGTTCTATGAGAAGTTCTTCTATAGTTATTTCAGGGATTGGCTGTTTAAGCTTTTCTTGTGAAATTATATAGCTGGAGAAGGTTAGTATAAATACAAATGAGCATACAGCCATGCAGAGATTTAGTGCTTTACGCTTTTGTATGAACAAGCGAAGTATTAGTATGCACCAAAAAGCAACCCATACAATGCAAAGGGCATTTGCTCGCTGAGAAATTGAATAGTTGTAATGCCAGAATAATGGTACACGATACCAACCAAGCGTTGGCTCCTCAGAAATTATTGCAGATTGTGGGTCTGTACTATCAAGTTTTGTCTGTTCTTGTAAAGCAAATAGCATACTGTTATCTAATTGAGAATTAGAGCCAGTTAATGTTTCTGTATATTCTAATACATCAATTGCTTTTTGTGGATAGCCTGCTAAAGTCAGTGCTATGGCATAGTTGTGTAGAATTGCTGGCTGGTATGCGCCATGTTCAAACGACAATTTTGTATAATAATTTGTAGCAACATTACTAAAATTCTCTTTAGAAATAGCATTATTGAACAAAATATTTGCTTCGCGTACTTCAAACTCTGTTGGTGTAACAATCTTTTGCTCACCCTTATATGATGATGCCAGTCGGATAGCCAAGAATATAGGTACGATAATCATGAAAGTAGCACTAAGAATACTCAAAAGCGCAAATAGGATTTGTGGCAGGGTCTTATTTTTGCCTTTTAACTTCTGCATGCAAGGAATTAGTTTTTCCTTTGCAATTGATACCTCATGAGGTATATCTGCATTAGGAGAGAATGATAGGTTGAAGATGCGATTTAATGTTAGGGAAAGCTCGTTAACAATTTCTGGTGCCACATTATGCTCTTCAAGCAGTTTAATAATTTCGCTAGGAGTAAAACTTGATGTCTTTGGCTTAAACTTTTGCTTTATAAGTGTGGTTACAGCAGCCATAATTTCTTGTGGTGTTTGAGCATTGTTTAACGCTTTAATTGCTTTTGCTCCAACAGACATATTTCTTGTGCGGTCAATTATTTGTTTTCTGTACTTAAAAAGCAATTTAACAAATAGGGCGGATAACCAAATAAATGGTACTAAAATTGCAAGCTCAATTATTGTGTTATTAGCAGTAGTTGATGCTGTTGTGGCAGAGTCTAGTGATATAGCTGTTGGATGATATTGAATTATTTCATCTTCAATATATTCTTCTTGTGATTGTATGCCTTCAAAGGCAGCAACTTGAGGTGCTGGATCTACTCGAATAGGAAGTGGAGATGTAATAATTGTTTGATATTGGTTTGTGCTTAAATTGTAGTAGCCTAACTCAATAGAAGGGAATTCTATTGTGCCAGAAACAAGAGGGCGTATACTATACTCAAAAGTTACCTTTTTTTCAGCTTCGTTTGGTGTTGCTTTGGTTTCACCAAAAGCTCTGAAGTTTTCAGAAAATCCACTGATTTTAGTTAGATTTGGTGGGATAATCGCAAGAGGATTCTCTACATTTTCAATTGATAATGTGAGGTTGATTGGATCACCTTCTTTGCAGCTTTGAGTATCAAGGCGTGTCTCTGCTTTTAATTTGTCAGAAATAGCACCAATAAAACTATCAGGACGTCCCTCCAATGGTGGTTCAGAAATTGTAACTGTGATTGGTTCAGACACAATATATACATCTGTTAAATTAAACTGTTCATTGGCGTCAGGTATTAGAATTTGTCCAATAAATGTGATAGGGTTAAATGTTATTGAAGCAGGCTTTTTTGCTTTATAAATTGTAGTCCATGAATAGACAAAAAAGTTAGTCCCATTCTCGGTGATTATGGAATTAGGTAAATTAAAAATAGATTTAGAACTGTCTGAAAAGAACCCAAAAGCAGATGGAAATCTGTAGCTGTTAATATACATGCCAATATCAAGTGTTGCATATTCAGCAAGCTCATTAGGTCCATTTGCGACGAGTGTAATTTCTTCTTGCTGCTTATCTAAATGTGGAAGAAATAAATTTGGAATAGCTCTTTGATATATTGGCGGATATTGTTTTCCTTTATTTGCTATTGCAGCAAGTCTTAGTGATGCAGTGATGCGAAATGTATCTTCTGCGATTACATCAGTTTTATCTACAGATAGTTCAATATTAGCAAATTTAGATGGCTGAGGAGATATTACTGTAATTGGCTTTAATTGAGCCTTGTAATTTTTCCCATCAACATCAATTTCAAATTTAATGCTATCTATTGAATTTGTGCTTGTTGGTGTAATTTGTATATCCCAAGCATATGAAATGTTTGATTCTGTAGTGCGTTTACCATTTATAATTTGTACAAATGAAGATCGGTTAACACGTGGTTGTTGGGACATTTCTATAGAATAATTTTCAGATGAATTATTCTGGATTATTTTAGGCTGTTGAGTAGGTGAAATTTCTTTATCTGTTTTAAGAATCAGCCTCGCTAATAAACCTTGTCCATAATAAACATAATCATCTTCTTGGAGAGCATCAAATGAAATATTGTTCGCAAGAAGCAGATTAAATGGCACTATAACTAAGAGAAATAAAATCTGTAACAATTTCATGGTTAAAAATTATTTGCAAAATTACTCAGGAGTTGAGAAACTGATAGCATTGATTTTTACAGTTTTATCAGTTTCTGGGTAGTCATAATAAATGCAGATAAATGCACAATTTTCAGCAGTAAAAGTCAAAGGCTTATCAGCTGGACCAACAGCAATCTCTTTGCCATTTGCATTAACACTTATAAAACCGACAGCTGGAGAATCATTGGCAAATTCAATTTCTACTTGCCATGTGCCTCCAATAATTGGCAGGTTTGGACCATATACAACCTTGCCAGCAGGAGCATGCTGAGGCTCTAGTACGATAGAATCAAAAGCTATAGTTTTGGCGTCTTCATTGATAGTTGTGGCAGTGTAACCAGCATGGAAAAGATCAGTTGCAGCAATTTTGCGTGGTGATTCGCGAGGATCAATCAAGTCAATCACTGGCATATACGCTGTTGTGTGTATCGGTGATGTTCCCTTTATTTCCAACGCTACAAAACCATTAGTTGAATAGCTTGTAGTGCCAATCGGTGCGGCTGCTAAAGGAAGAGGATTTCCAAATTTATCCTTTAGTTGAATTGCAGGTGTTTCTTTGCCATCTGAAACAAAAGTCAGCTTCTCTGGTTCTGGAGTATGTACGACCCACATACCTGCACGATGGTAGTCATTAGTTATGAATCCATAATCCAAGCTATTGCCTGTCAGTTTTAGTTCTGTTTCCAAATCAAGCCAAGTTTCCCCATTAGAAGCATCTGCTGCAGGGCGACGCAATAGGTAAGGAATAGAACCTTCTTTATTGAAAGTAGCTGGGGTCAGTCCTTTGCCATTAGAACGTTTGTCAAAGTACCAAATGCGAGCAGGGCAGAGTGTTTGTGGTATAGAATCTACAACTTTATAAGGTTCTGAATCTGGGAATAAAGAGAAGCCCCATGTGTCGCGATCATGCTTTACAAATTTGATAGATGGATTTTGTACAAATTGCTTTAATGTATATCCAACAGATAGAGGGCTTACCTTATCTGGG
>JAFPBK010000036.1 GCA_017424105.1 Kiritimatiellia bacterium
ACCAATTAAATCCTCTGGCTTGTAGTACTGTGCAATACCACTGGCAACTGTTCTTTCGCCAACACCGTCATTTAATGTAAGTTTTAATAGCTTCTTAGCCTTTTTAACAGGCTCGCAGGCTACAACCTTTGCTACTCTAAGTCCTACCTTTGCAAAATCATCAATAGCAATTTCTGGCTTTTCTTCAACCTCTACCTTTGGTTTGTCTGCATTTTCTTGTGCTGGTGCATTATTTTTAATAATGGTGTTAAGTTCCTCTATTTCTTTCTCAACATCAATTCTTGGGAACAGAACCTCACCCTTCTTTACTGTAACATCAACAGGAAGAATATTAAACTTGTCTGCATTTTCATATGTTGCACACTTTTCACAAGCACCAATTTGCTCTAATGCCTTTGGCATTGTTGTAGGCATAAATGCAGAAAGAAGTGTTGCCACAATTCTTATAGTGTCAAGAAGATTGTACAAAACAGTTGCAAGTCTTGTACGCTTTTCCTCATCCTTTGCAAGAACCCAAGGTGCAGTTTCGTCAATATACTTATTAGCACGAGAAACAACCTTGAAAATTTCAGCAAGAGCATTATTAAGCTGAGTTGCATCAATATATTTATCAGCATTACCTCTTAATGCAGTTGCAGTTGCAATTAGGTCTTCATCAAATTCTCCTACTTCACGCTGGGTTGGAAGAGTACCACCAAAGTACTTTTCTACCATTGCAACAGTACGAGAAACCAAGTTACCAAAACCATTAGCAAGGTCAGAGTTAATTCTGTTAATCATAATTTCATTAGAGAAAGAGCTGTCTGCACCCAATGCCATTTCACGCATAATGTGGTATCTTATAGCGTCTGGACTATAGCGTTTACCAAGAATAAATGGGTCAACAACATTACCAAGTGATTTTGACATTTTTTGACCGTTGAAAGTAATCCAACCGTGTACAGCCAAATGCTTAGGCAAAGGTAAATCTAGAGCCATTAGCATTGCAGGCCATATAATAGCGTGGAAACGCATAATATCCTTTGCAACCATATGAACATCTGCTGGCCAGAAATTCTCATAATCGTTAAAGCTGTCATTCTTAAAGCCTAGTGCAGATATATAGTTTGACAAAGCGTCAATCCATACATATACAACGTGCTTATCGTCAAATGTAACAGGAATACCCCATTTGAATGTAGTTCTTGATACGCACAAATCCTCAAGACCAGGCTTGATAAAGTTGTTTACAAGCTCAACTGCACGAGTCTTTGGTTGGAGATAGTCAGTTTCAGTGAGAAGCTTTTCAATTCTCTCTGCAAATGATGACATTTTGAAGAAATAAGCTTCTTCTTTTGCTTCTACAACTTCTCTGCCACACTCAGGACATTTGCCGTCGATAAGCTGGCTGTCAGTCCAGAAGCTCTCGCAAGGTGTGCAGTACTTACCTGTGTACTCACCTTTATAGATGTAGCCTTTGTCGTATAATTCTTTAAAGATTTTCTGTACTGTTTCAATGTGATAATCGTCAGTAGTGCGGATATATCTGTCGTAGCTGATATTCATAAACTCCCAGAGTCCCTTGAAAATCTCTACGATTTCATCAACATATTGCTTAGGAGTAATACCCTTTTCAGCCGCCTTCTGCTCGATTTTAAGACCGTGCTCGTCAGTTCCTGTAAGGAACATTACATCGTAGCCCTGCATTCGTCTGTAACGGGCAATAGAATCGCAGGCAACAGTAGTATAGCAATGTCCGATATGCGGATTGCCTGACGGATAATATATAGGCGTAGTAATGTAAAATGGTTTTTTCTTACACATAATGTAATTCCTCCCTTGTTTTCAGCAAATGAGCTGTTCTTCTTATTATATCAATTATGGAATTAAATTGCAACTATACAAGACGATAATATATAAGTATATTATCAATATTCCCAGAATAAATCATTGAGAGTTTTACCCAATGCTTTGCATATTGCTATGCAGAGATTTATTGTAGGGTTGTAATCTCCTTTTTCAATGGAGCTTATAGTCTGTCTTGACACTCCCACCATATCGGCAAGCTGTTGCTGTGAAATATCAAGAGCAGCTCTTGCACTTTTTAGCCTTAAGTTTTTCAATTCAGACACTCACCTTTAAATTTCTTTTTCTGCCTTCTTATCCATTATAGCCTTTATTATAAAGAAAATGAGGATAGTTGTCCACAGTAGCATCATAATGAAATGAT